>JALZIQ010000010.1 GCA_030860205.1 Actinomycetota bacterium
ATCGGATTGTCGAACTCGGCGTGCACAGCCACACCATGGCCCACCACAACCGGCACCCTCACGCAGGTCGCCGTGACCGGAAGGCTCGGGAGGTCGAGTATCTTGCGCGTCTCGTCGCAGAGCTTGAGCTCCTCGCTGGTGTAACCCCCCTCCTTGAACGAGCCGCACTGAGGGATGACGTTCATCGCCAGCGGATGAGAGAAGGCGCCACCCGGCTCGAGAACCTGCCGGCCGAGGCCATCGCGGATGATCTCGGGGTCCTTTACCGCTCTCTGCGTTTGATCCCACAACTCGTCGATTCCCGGCTGGCCCGAGCCGGAGGCGGCCTGGTACGACGACAGTATGAGGCGCTTCAACCCCGCAACGTCATGAAGGACCCCCATCGGCACAACCATTGCAAGCGTCGTGCAGTTTGGGCTGGCGATGATGCCCTTGGGAAGGTCTGCAATCTTGGACGGATTCACCTCGGGGACGATTAGCGGCACCCCATCGTCCATCCGAAAGGCGGCGGAGTTGTCGACTACGACGGCTCCCTTCCCTGCTGCAACCGGCGCCCATTCGAGCGACACCTCATCGGGAACGTCGAACAAAGCGATGTCGGCGCCCTCGAAAACCCCCTCGGACAGGGTGCGCACCTCAATTTCTCCGCCGCCGAATGGGAGGAGACGGCCCTCGGACCTCGCAGAGGCAACAGGGACCAGCTCGTCGACCGGGAATCGTCGCTCTTCGAGGATCGAGAAGATGCGGCCTCCAACCGCGCCCGTGGCGCCAACCAGGACGACCCTCATAGCTCACCGCCGGGGGCCGTGCCCTCCGAATTGAGGGCACGCAGCTGGCCGGTGACCGTCGACGGGTGCGCCTCGCGCATTACCGCCTCGTCGGCAAGGTGGAACCTATCGTGAATCGCCCGGACGGCCCCCGCGACTTCGGTCGCCCGCACCACGCACGACAGGCGTATTGAAGACGTCGAGATGATGTCAATGTTGATACCGGCATCTGCAAGAGCATCGAACATATCGGCGGCAACCCCGGGGTGGGTTTTCATGCCTGCGCCGACGAGAGAGACCTTGGCAATGTCGGGATCGGTCTCAACGCCCCTTGCGCCCACTCTCTCGCGGACTTGATCCAGGACGGGTTCGGCGCGCCGCAAGTCTTCTTTTGGAAGGGTGAACGATATGTCGGTGCGTCCATCGGCCGCTACGTTCTGGACGATCATGTCGACATTGACTCCCTCGTCGGCAAGAGGGCGGAAAACGTGCGAAGCGATGCCCGGCTTATCGGGCACGCCGAGAATCGAAACCTTTGCTTCAGAGATGTCGTGTGCAACCGCCGAGATGATGGCGCGCTCCATACGTTCATCCTCCTCTCTTACCCAGGTGCCCTCGGTGTCGGAAAAAGACGAGCGGACGTGGGTCAGGACCTTGTAGTTTCGCGCGTACTCGACGCTCCGAAGCATGAGAACCTTGGCGCCGCTGGCGGAAAGTTCGAGCATCTCTTCGTAGGAGACGGCATGCAGCTTGCGCGCCTCCGGGACGAGGCGGGGGTCGGCGGTAAAAACGCCTTCGACGTCGGTGTAGATCTCACATGCGTCGGCATGGAGGGCGGCGGCAAGTGCGACCGCAGTCGTATCCGATCCCCCTCGCCCCAGGGTGGTGATGTCAAAGTCGGTCGAAACCCCCTGAAAACCGGCGACGATCACGATGTTGCCCGCCTCGAGCGCCTCGAGAACCCGGCGCGCCCTCACATCGACGATTCGGGCGCGCCCGTGGGTGGTGTCTGTGACGATGCCGGCCTGCGACCCGGTGAACGATATCGCTCTATGTCCGAGCTCGTTGATCGCCATGGTGAGGAGCGCCATCGAGATGCGCTCGCCCGCCGTCAACAGCATGTCGAGCTCGCGTCCGAATGGCTCCGGGGTGATCTGTGCCGCGAGCTCCATGAGCTCGTCGGTGGTGTGCCCCATCGCGGACACGACGATGCAAACGCGCTGCCCGGAATCGGCGGCTTGCACCACGCGTTCGGCGACGCGCTTGATGCGCTCGGCATCGCCCACCGAGGTGCCTCCGTATTTCTGAACGATCAACGCCATGCTGACACCAAACTAACGCCGGCGCACCTATCGAGTGGGTGGGAGATGAAAAATCCTCAGCTCGCCACCCACTCAGGGGACTAGGCGGCTGTGGCATTCTCCATGTTGGGGGAATAGCTGCCCGAACGCGCCGCTCCGTTGAGCTTCGCCCGGTGATGAAGGGCCCGCTGTGCGGCCTCGAAGTTGGACCGTTCGCCCTTCCAGGCCTTGAGCGCCGGAGCCTGAAGGGCGCGTCCGTAGGAGAAGCTCAGCTCCCAGGGAAGGGGGCCTCTCCGGTTCATCTCGTTCAGGTGGGCGGTCGCCTGCTCGTCGCTCTGGCCTCCGGAGAGGAACACGACTCCCGCCACGGCCGGCGGAACGGTGCGCAGCAGACAGCGGAGAGTCCTGTCGGCGACCTCTTCGATGTCCGCCTGCTGCGGGTTCTCTGTGCCCGACAGCACCATGTTGATCTTCAGCAGGGCGCCCTCGAGCTCGACCCGCTGGCCGTATAGCTCCTGGAAAACGGCCTGCAGGGTGCGCTCGGTCACATCGTGATGCTGCTGGATGCTGTGGCCTCCGTCCATCATGGTCTCGGGCTCGACGATCGGTACCAGGCCCGCCTCCTGCGACAGGGCGGCGTAGCGGCCGAGCGCGTGCGCGTTCGCCTTGATGCAGTAGGTGCTGGGAATGCCCTCTCCTATGGTGATCACGGCGCGCCATTTAGTGAACCTGGCGCCGAGCTCCACGTACTCGGCAAGACGCTCCCGAAGGCCGTCGAGGCCCTCGGTCACTTTCTCGTCTGGAGCGCCTGCGAGAGACTTGGCTCCGGTGTCCACCTTGATGCCCGGGATGACCCCTTGCTTCTGGAGAAGCTCGACGAGTGGCGTTCCGTCGTCGGCTTGTTGACGGATGGTTTCGTCGTACAGGATTGCGCCGCTGATGAACTCCCCGATTCCGGGCGTAGAGAAGAGCATCTCGCGATAGGAGCGGCGGGTCTCCTCTGTGGATGCAACATCGATGCCCTTGAAGCGTTTCTCGATGCTTCCGGTGCTCTCGTCGGCGGCGAGGATTCCCTTGCCCTCAGCGACGAGCTCCTGGGCCGTCGAACGAAGCTGCTGTGACTCCATCTGATTCCTCCCCGTAGCGGACTCTGCGGCTCTTTTTGGACTTTCCGGCCAGGCCCTATTGTCCCCGATGAACCGCCCTCTCCTACCCGGTGATCCGCCGCCGGCCTTCCAGGGCGCGTCCGAGGGTGACCTCGTCGGCGTACTCGAGGTCGCCTCCCACCGGGAGACCGCTTGCGAGCCGGGTAACGATGATCCCCAGGGGGGAGAGCAGCCGGGACAGGTACATCGCGGTCGCCTCGCCCTCGATGTTGGGATTGGTCGCCAGGATGACCTCGACGACGGGGGGCGCTCCGGGCACCGGTTTGAGCCGGTCGAGCAGCTCCGCGGTTCGGAGCTCTTCCGGCCCGATCCCCTCGATCGGCGATATCGCTCCCTGCAGGACGTGATAGAGGCCCCGGTACTCGCGCGTCCGTTCGATTGCGACGATGTCGGGGGGCTCCTGCACGACGCAAATGAGCGACACGTCGCGGCGGGAATCCCGGCAGTACTCGCACAACCCCTGGTCGGAGACGTTGAAGCACCTCTGGCACAGGCGCACCTTGTCCTTGACCTCGACGATCGTGTGGGCCAGCCGCTTGGCGTCCGCCGGAGACGCCTTGAGCAGATAGAAGGCCACTCGCTGCGCACTCTTCGCGCCTATTCCGGGCAATCGCGCCAGTTCGTCGATCAGATCCTGGATGGGTCCCGCGAACAAACTATCGACTCGTCCCTTGGCTCACATGCCCGGGAGGGCGCCCATGCCCCCCATCCCGCCTGCAAGGGGGCCGAGGGTCTGCTCCTGGAGCTCGCGCGCCTTTGAGAGAGCGTCCTTCACCGCAGCCGTGACCGTATCCCCCAGCATCTCGACGTCGTCGGCGTCGGGCGCGCCCTCGAAGAAGCCGGGATCGATCACCACCCCGACGACCTGTCCATCCCCGGTCACCGTGGCGCGGACCACGCCTCCGCCGGCCGAGCCCTCGACTTCCACCTCGGCGATCTCCGCCTGGGCCCTCTGCATCTCGGCGGCCATCTTCTGCGCCTGCTTCATCATCTTCTGTACGTCTTTCACCGCTCTCCAATCTCCTCGACCACTTCGGCGTGCAGCCCCTTCTTCACGAGCTCGATGGGGTCCTCGCCGGCGCCAGAGGCCGGGGCGGCGTCGCCGAAGTTCGAGGCTCCGTGCGTTTCGACGGCGACCGCCGACTCCTTGCGGAGAGCCTGGAAGACAAGCGCGGGGCGCACCCCCAGCGCCGCATGCAGCCCCGCCGACACGATGGCGCGATTGCGCTCGTCGTTCATGGAGGCCTCGTGGAAGGGCGACTGAACCTCGACCGTCAGCTCGCCGTCCTCGAACGAGATGGGACGGGACGGATTGAGCATCCCCCACACCCTCTTGCTGCGCTTCTTTACCTCCTGCAGGGTTGCGTGCCAGGTCTCCTTCATCTCGGCCAACCCGACTTGGGGCGGCATCACCGCGCCTGCGGCCGGTGGCGCAGCGGTCTCGGGCGTTGACGTCTGCGTGGCCCGGGATGTCCCCGGTGCGGGCACCTCGGCGACGGGCTCCCGCTCGGCGGGGGGCGCCGGGATCCGGCGGTCATCCACTTGGCCTTCGTCGCTCCGTCCCGCCGTCGCCTGGGGGGCCGGCTGCTGAGGGGGCGCAGGAGGCTGGACCACCGGAGGGTGGGCTACCGGCGCGTCGGCGGCCGTGGATTCGATTCCCAGGCGGCGCTCGAGGCGCTCGATGCGACCCAGAAGCGCGGGGGCCGAGGGATCGGTGTCGGGCGAGGCGGCGCGCACGAGGGCGACCTCGAGCAGTAGCCGGTGGTGAGGGGCGTTGCGCATCTCGGTAATGGAGGTGCCGAGGAGGTCCAACGTCCGCAGGAGGTCGCCGATCGAGAACCTTTCGGCCTGGATCTGAAGGGTAGAGGCGTCCTCGGGGGAAACGTCCAGCAGCGAGACCGCATCGGGCGCGGTCTTCACCAACAGCAGCGAGCGGGCCCGGCCCATCCCGCCCAGCGCAATCTGGCGGGCGTCCGCACCCTGCGCAATGAGGGTCTGCATCTGCAGGAAGATCGTCCCGAGATCGGACGCCGCGATGGCATCGAAGAGCTCCGCCACCGCGTCCTCGTGCCGCTCTCCCATGAGACCGTCCGCGTCCACGGCCGAGACCGAGTCGCCAAAGCTCGCAAGTTGATCGAGCTCCGACAGGGCATCTCTGGCGCTTCCTTCGGCGCGCCGGGCCACTTCGGCCAGGGCGGCCGCGTCGACCGCTATGTCCTCGGCCTCGGCGACCCGTCCAAGGTGTGACGCGAGCGTCTCGGCGGGGATCCGGCGGAAGTCGAAGCGCTGGGTGCGGGACACGATGGTGCTGAGAACCTTGTGCGCCTCGGTTGTCGCGAGGATGAACACGACGTGCTCGGGGGGTTCTTCGAGCGTCTTCAGGAGCGCGTTGAACGAGGGCGTCGAAAGCATGTGAACCTCGTCGATGACGTAAATCTTTCTGGCCCCGCCGACGGTCGCCAGGGACACCCCCGCCATGACATCCCTGGTTTCGTCCACCTTCGAATGGGACGCAGCATCCATCTCGATGACGTCGAGTGAGCTGCCCTCGGTGATCGCCCGGCACGAGGCGCATACTCCGCACGGCGTTGGGGTCGGCCCGCGTTCGCAGTTCAGCGCTTTGGCAAGGATGCGCGCCGTGCTGGTCTTGCCCGTGCCGCGCGGTCCGGTGAACAGGTAAGCGTGGGCGACCCTGTCTTCGGCCACGGCGTTCGCCAGCGTCCGGGTCACGTGGTCCTGGCCCAGGATGTCCTCGAAGGTCTGGGGTCGGTACTTGCGGTAGAGGGAGAGGTAGGCCATTGGAGGGCCATCCTATTGGAGGGGGGCGACGCGCCTGCGTCCCGGGGGCCTCCTCACGCCGCCGCATCGGAATCGGCCCAGAAAAATCGCCTGGAGCCTGCCACTACGGCTACCTGGAGGGCGCTGGAGCCCGGCAACCGTTGAGGTCTTGGTCTTGGTCGCCGGGACACGAAAAGAGGGCCGTGCGGCTCGCCCTGGACCCCCGAACCGCCGGTGCTGTTCGGGTAGCCGGCTCCGGCCAGGAGCCCCTGCGGCACTCTCGGTCCGCCGCTTACGGCTGCTCCCTTCCGGGCCTGACCGGGTTCACGGTTCCGAGTCGCGCAGGACCCGACCATCGACGCTGCTTGCCCGGGGCTTCCCGGCCATTCAAAGGGCCGCAGGCGAGTGATCAATCCGGCGTATCGGGGGTTTCCGGTTCAGGGGACCCCGAGCCCCCCATCTAGCACGACCCCTCAACAGAGTAGCGCCCTGCGCGGCCCGCCGGTTATGGCCTCCGGGATCCCGCCAGGAGTGCAGATCGAACAAGTTGCCAGGACCGGAAGCCCGGGCGGCTGCTCGCGACGCGACAGGAGCGGAGACGAAGGGATTTGAACCCTTGGACCCCTTGCAGGGCCACGCGATTTCCAGTCGCGCCGATTCGGCCGCTCTCGCACGTCTCCGCGCAGGAGTCTATCTCTCAAGTAATTTGGGCAGATCTTCGATGTGGACATGGACGGGGTTGGCTGAGAGGAAGCGTTTTGGACCAGAGGAAGATCTGCATCGTGGTCGCGCTGAACGCGGCGAGCGCCCTGCTCGCCTTCGGCGCGAGCCCCGTCGGCGCGGGCCCCACCTGCTTCGGCGAGCGTCCAACGCTGCCGGGAGACCATGGCGATAACGTCCTCCGGGGCACGGCCGGGCGTGATGTGCTGGCCGGCGGGGGAGGCGACGACGTCTTGATCGGCGCGTCGGGGCGAGATCTGTTGTGTGGAGGTTCGGGACGCGATCGGCTCGAGGGCAAGAGAGGGCGGGACGGCCTTGATGGGGGTCTCGGAGACGACGACCTGTGGGGTGGCTCGGGAGACGATCTCCTGGTGGGCGGCCCAGGCTCCGACCGGCTGAGCGGTAGGGGCGGCCGGGACACTGTCTCCTACTCGAGACAGCACGGCCCGGTTGCCGCAGATCTTCACGGGGGCGGAGGGAATGACGGTGCTGCCGGCGAAGGAGACACCATTAGCACGGACGTGGAGAATCTTGTCGGAGGACGGGGTCCGGACTTCCTCGTTGGAAGCGACGGAGTCAACCTTCTCGTGGGCGGGCCCGGCCGGGATGCCCTCTTTGGAAACGACGGCAAGGACCGGCTGGCCGGGGGGCGCGGAGGCGACGAGCTCTACGGCTCGGGTGGTGGGGATCGACTCGACGGCGGATCCGGCGCCGATTGGATCAATGGAGCGCGGGGCGCCGATTTCGGAGACGGGAGACTGGGCCGCGACTTTGTGACGGGAGGCTATGGAGCCGACACCCTTCACGGAGGGGGCGGAGACGACGAGCTCTACGGCGGAGCAGCCGACGACGTCATCGCAGGCGGAAGGGGCGGCGACAGGCTGTCGGCGCAGCATGGGAACGACACAGTGTACGGAGAGGGCGGGGACGATCTGCTGGACGGCGGCGGAGGGAGCAACGCGCTCTTCGGAGGCGACGGTCGGGACGGATGCCGCCCCGGCGATGCGGTCTACCGGTGTGAGGGCAACGGGCCACGCCCCGACTGACGCGTAGCCGTCGCCCGTTTGGCGACGCGCCGTCGGCTCCCCTCTCACTCCCCCAAGTTACCCACGAGTTGCAGACGCCTATGGTGGGCTACCAACCTCAAGCGAATGGGCGGTGGGGGCGGGATTCGAACCCGCGGGGGGCGTGAACCCCCAATCGCTTTCGAGGCGATCGCGTTATGGCCACTTCGCTACCCCACCAGTGCTGCGACTGCGTGCCGCGGAGATGTAGACCGGCCCGGCGCGCCGACCTGGGCGACCTGCGCACCCGAGTATACGGAAGCGTCCTACCGGCGCCGGAGGGCGAAGAACTCGGTCAACGCCGTCGAGCATTCGGCCGCGAGCACACCGGTCGTGATCGACACGTGGTGATTGAGGCGAGGATCCTGAGGGATGTTGTAGAGAGACAGCGCTGCGCCCGCCTTGGGATCAGGAGGGCCGTACACGAGGCGGTCGACGCGGCCCCACACCAGGGCTCCGGCGCACATGGGGCACGGCTCGAGCGTGACGTAGAGCGTGGTGCCGTCCAAGCGCCAGGTCCCCAGCGCACGGGAGCCGGCCCGCAGGGCGAGTATCTCCGCGTGGGCGGTGGGATCGCCCCGAAGCTCACGCTCGTTGCACGCCTTGGCCAGCACCTCGTCCCCTCGCACCAGCACCGCCCCCACCGGGACGTCCCCGTGCTCGAGGGCGATCCGCCCCTGCTCGAGGGCGATCCGCATGAACGCCTCGTCGAGCACTAATCTGCCGGACGTCTGCGACGCGCCTTGAGCCTTTGCCTGCTCCCTCTGCTCTTGTCCTGAGCCCAGTTGAGGGCGTCCTTGGCCCAGTCGTATTCGGTGGCGAGGAGGGCCACGCCTCCAATTGCGACCAACAAGCCGGGCCCCGGCACGAGCGGGAACGCCAGCACGATACCTAGAATCGTGAGCGCTACGCCCAAGAAGGTCACCACTATCCGGCGGCTCCTGCGGCCCCACGACCTCTTCTCGGCGGTGATGCCGTCGATGTCCCGAAGGGATGGAACCTCATCCCCCGCGGCGCTCGGATAGCGGGACTGCCGTGGGACGGATCTAGTGAAGGCCTCGAGGAACCTTCTGACCTGCGTAGTCACCGCCTCGGAGCCCGTCGGGAACTGGGTCCGCAGGTTTCCTGCGGGCGTCTCGACCGTGAGAACCGGCCCGCCGGGAGCGTCCAAGCTCAGGCTCCAGGACCGGATGTCGCCGAGGCGGGTCACGGAGGTGTCGCGCCCTCCCAGCCAGTACATCACCAGGCGAGCAGGGGTGAGAAAGGCGAAGCCCTCCCGGCCACCCCCCGGGCGCCGCGCCCGGATCCAATGAGTGACGCTTTCTCCACTCTCGAGATAGGGCGCGCAGTGCCCCAGGATGTGAGCCTCCCGGCGCTCCGCAAGTCGAGACATCAAGCCCACGAAGTCACAGCCCTCCAGGCGCTCGGGCAACCTTCCGTTTGTCAGTACGCCCGGAGGGATTCGAACCCCCGACCTTCCGGTCCGTAGCCGGACGCTCTTATCCACTGAGCTACGGGCGCATGCTCCAACCTTAGCGTGCCGGAGAGCATTCCTCGAAGTCCGCCTCCACCGCTCACCCCTTCTCTCCGTTGAGAGAGCGGGACTTCGGCGTCCGGCTCCAGAGGAAGACGTGAGGAGGGCTCTCCTGGGGCGGAGGCGCAGGGATTTGAACCCTGGAAGGGACTTGACGTCCCTTAACGCATTAGCAGTGCGCTCCCTTCGGCCGCTCGGGCACGCCTCCACATGGCATGATATCGACCCTCGCATCATGCGGTCGCGCAAGCCGAGATCCTCTTCCCAGCGGGGGAAACCCAAAGGAGCGCTCGATGAGAAAAGCCCTGACGGCCATCCTGATGACCTTGCTCGTTTTGGGCGCGTTGCCGCCGGCAAGCTTCGCCGTCCCGAAGGGGACCAAAGTGGTCCGATACAAGGGCGGTCTGAACTTTCCCATCGACATGGCCTGGGTTCCGGGGACAAAGACGACCTTCTTCACCGAGAAGACCGGCAGGATTCGGGTGATGCACAGACGAAAGCTGATGAAGAGGTCGTGTGCGAGACTCGATGTCGCCAGCGACGGGGAAAGGGGGTTGCTGGGCCTCGTCCTTCATCCCAACTACAAGAAGAACCACTTCCTCTACGTCTTCTACGTCAATGCAAGTCCGTTAGAGAGTCGCGTTGCGCGCTTCAAGGTGAACAAAGGCCGGTGCAGAAGTAAGAAGGGCATCGTCAACAACGTACCTGCGGCGAGCGGTTACCACATCGGAGGACAACTCGAGTTCGCCGGTGGGAAGCTCTTCGTCTCCGTAGGCGAGGGTCACAACGCCGCCCGTGCACAAGACAAAAGCAGCCGCCTCGGCAAAGTGCTCCGATACAACCCCGACGGTTCGATTCCACGGGGTAATCCCTTTTCGAAACCAGGCAATCGAAGCCCGGTGTGGAGCTATGGGCACCGCAACGGCTTCGGATTGACACACAAGCCGGGGACCCAAAGGCTCTACGAGACAGAGAACGGCCCGGAATGTGACGATGAGCTAAATCGCATCAAGCGAGGACGAAACTACGGCTGGGGCAATGGGTATAACTGCGGTTCCGCAGGAGTCGGCCCCCGTCCGAAGCGCCCGCTACATCGGTGGGGCAACGTTATCGCAGTGACCGATCCGTGGTGGTACAAGGGCCGCATGAAGCGGTTGAACGGTGACATCTACGCAGGCGGCTTCGTAGACGGCGCCCTTCATCGCCTCGTGATGAACAACAAGGGAACCAAGGTTCGCCGCGACAGGGTCATCCACAGGGGTGAAGGGATCGTCGACGTTTCCAAAGGCCCGGGCAGATGGCTCTACTTCATGACGGCAACCGGCATGTACCGGATAGTCCCGGATTGAGGCCGGGCGGGCTCTAGAGGTACTGCCCCGGCGTTGCTTCGGGCAACGGCGAGCTGCCGGGCGGAAGGCTTTGCCGGCGCATCTCCTCCAGACGGGTACGGGCCTCCATCTGTTGGGCGAACATCATTGCCTGGATGCCGTGGAACAAACCCTCGAGCCAACCGACGAGCTGTGAGTGCGCCACGCGTAGCTCTGCCTCCGACGGCGCCTCCGCCGCGAACGGCAGACTGAGACGGCTCAGCTCTTCCTTGAGCTCGGGGGAAAGGACCTCACCCAACTCCTTGATTGAGGTTTCGTAGATGTCGGCGAGCCGCGTCCGGCTCGCCTCGTCCAAAGGAGCTCCTCGGACCTCTTCGAGAAGCTGTCTCGCCATGGCGGCTATCCGCATGACCTTGGCAGGGTGGTGGATCCCTTCCGAGCCCCCCTCGCCACCCTGCGTCTGTTGGGGCGCGCCTTCCACTACCTCGGCCGTCTCTGCTTCGTTGCGTTCAGGCTGCATGGGACCTCGCTCGGTGGTCTGGTTTACGAAAGCTCAAAGTAACCCAGGTTTCAGGCTTTGCACCGGGGCGGCAACCGAACGGCGACCTATGTCTTCTTTCTTTCTTGCTCTGCCTCGCGCAGCTCTATGCGGCGAATTTTTCCCGTCAAGGTCTTGGGTAGCTCCTCGACGAACTCCACCTCGCGCGGATATGCATAGGACGCGTAGCTTTCGCGCACATGGTCTTGGATCTTCCTCACGAGATCTTCGTTCGGCTCGCTTTCGGCTGTCACCCTCACGAATGCTTTGACGATGTTGCCGCGCGACGCGTCCGGTGAAGCCACCGCAGCAGCCTCGATCACCTCGGACAGCTCCACTATTGCCGATTCGACCTCGAAGGGACCTATCCGGTACCCGGCCGAGATGATGACGTCGTCCGCACGCCCCTCGTACCAGACGTAACCATCCTCGTCCTTGCGAGCGGCGTCCTTGGTATGGAACCAGTCACCGCCGAAGACCTCTTCGGTGTCCTCGGGACGATTCCAGTATCCGATCGGGTAGTGGGGATTGGTGCGGGCCCGCAAACAGATCTCGCCCCGTTCACCGGCCGGCAGCCCCTCCTCCGTCTCGGGGTCGAGAATCGCCACCTCCCAGCCGGGTAAGGGGAGTCCCATCGACCCAGGACGTACTTCGACCGTCGGGAAGTTCCCGCACAACGGATAGCTCTCGGTCAAGCCGTAGTAATCGAGGATAGGGATGCCCAGCTGCTCCTCGCTCCACCGAATCACCTCGGGGTTCAACGGCTCTCCCGCCGAGCAAGCGATGCGGAGCTTGATGCTGTACTTGGAACCGGCGTCCTTTACCTGAGTCATGGCGCGCAGAGCAGTCGGGGTCGAGAACATGTTGCCGACGTTGTACTTGTCGAGGACGTACAGCGTCTGTTCGGGGTCGTAACCACCCTGACGCTGGAAAACCGCAACCGGGACACCATAGCGCCAAGGACCCAGAAGACCCGGCACGATGCCGGCTATCCAGGCCCACTCGCCGGTCGAATGAAACAGCTCGTCGCCGCGCACATCGTGGCACAGCTCGTACTCATTGTGGCCCAGCAGGTACCGGTGAGCATGAAGGATTCCCTTCGCTTCGCCCGTTGTGCCACTCGAGTAATAGAGCTGCGCCGGATCATCGGAGGACGTCTCTTCGACCATGCCGGAGTCGGAGGCTTCCCGCATGGCGGCCTCGAGGTCGACATCGTCTCCGGCAATGGCTTCTCCGCCCTGAAGTACCACGACCCCCTCGAGCGAAGCAACGCGGTCGCGCATCCCTTCGAGGCGCGGCCGGTTCGTCCCATCGGTGATCAACAGCCGGGACCCCGAATCCGAAAGCCGGTGGGCGATGCTGTCGTCCCCGTAGAGCTGCGAAAGGGAGAGCAATATGCCACCCACCTTGAAGACGGCGATAAAAGCGGCTGCGGTCTCCGGAAGGGACGGGAGGAGAACCGCAACACGGTCCCCCCTCTTCACGCCCAAGCCCCTGAGGACGTTGGCGATTCGGTTGGACATCGATTGGAAGTCCCCGAAGGTGAGCCGGCGTTCGGCCCCCTGCCAGTCCTCCCACAACATCGCCAGTCGGCCGGGGTCGTGCTTGTCCACGGTGTCGACGGCGATGTTGTAGCGTGCCGGGACCTCCCATTTGAACGACGCCACCATGTCGTCGTATGGACCCGTTTCGTAGCGCCTGAAATCAGACATGCCAACCCCCCGCTCGGCCTCAATTCTGCAAGCCACCATATCGATTAGTTCACGTGCAGGCATAGGCGTGGTCGTGTAGTGTTTTTGTGCCTTTTTCCGGTTGAGCCGGCGGGCGGAGGGAGACCCACGGCGGCCGGGATTCGTCTCGAAGGATAGGGGGATCTGATGAGTCAGGCGTCAGCGGGGCGTCAGCCTCAGGCGAAGGGGTTCGATCTCACCAAGATCATCTTTGCGTCTTCGGCGGGAACCTTGATCGAGTGGTACGACTTCTACATCTTCGGTGTGCTCGCAGCCTCGGTTCTCCCCGACATCTTCTTTCCCAACGCAGAAGGGAACCAGGTGCTGTCTCTGCTGCTCACCCTGGCGACCTTCTGGACGGGGTTTGTGGTGCGCCCCTTCGGCGCGGCAGTGTTCGGTCGCATCGGCGACATCACCGGGCGTAAGTTCACCTTCATGGTGACGATCTCGATTATGGGAGTCTCGACCTTCCTGATCGGATTGCTCCCGGGTGCAGACACCATAGGCATCCTCGCGCCGATTCTCCTGGTGATACTCCGGATCGCCCAGGGCCTCGCTCTGGGAGGTGAGTACGGCGGAGCCGCCATTTATGTGGCCGAGCATTCCCCCGACAGTCAGCGCGGTTACTACACCAGCTACATACAAACCACCGCCACCATGGGACTGCTGCTTGCGCTCATCGTCATCGTCGGAGACCAGCTCATCGTGGGTGAAGAGGCGTTCGCCGCCTGGGGGTGGCGCATCCCGTTCCTGCTGTCCGCAGTTCTCGTCGGCATCTCCCTGTATGTTCGCTGGAGCCTGCAGGAGACGCCGCTGTTCACGAAGATGAAGGACGAGGGCAAGGGGTCGACCAAGCCCATCTCGGACAGCTTCTCGGGGGGGGCATGGAAGCTGATGGCCCTTGCGCTCTTCGGCGCCACTGCCGGTCAGGCGGTCGTGTGGTACACGGGGCAGTTCTACGCGCTCACCTTCTTGCAGAGCGTGATGGGAATCGAGCTCCTGCCTGCCAGCATCATCGTGGGCGTCGCACTGGTCCTCGCAACGCCGTTCTTTTTGATCTTCGGGAGGCTGTCGGACAGGATTGGCCGCAAGCCCATCATCATGGGGGGAATGCTGCTCGCGGCGATCACCTACATACCGATCTACAACGTTATGCAGGATTTCGCCGACAACAGCTTCATGTTGACCGTGCTGGTCTTCATCCAGGTTCTCTACGTGACCATGGTGTACGGGCCCATTGCCGCGTTCTTGGTCGAGCTGTTCCCGACCAACGTCCGCTATACGTCGCTGTCTCTGCCGTATCACATCGGCAATGGATGGTTCGGAGGTGGTGTGCCGTTCATCGCCACGTTCATCGCCGAGAGGACCGGCAACCCGATCTCCGGTCTCTTCTATCCCATCGGCGTCGCGGTTATCAGCTTCGGGGTCGGGATGTTCTTCATCAAGGAGACCAAGGACGTGAAGATCTGGGAGGAGACCGACATCACCGAGGCCCCGGTGAAGGCGAAGCTCCGCACGAGCTGAGCCCCGGCGCGGATATGTGAACCGTGCACACTCACGACCCGGTCGGCAGGGGTGGGGGGCGCCGCTTGTGCCAATCGGTCAACGACTGGTAAGCCAGGCCCGCTGCGAGCGCGGTTGACTCGTCCCGAGCGACCATCTGCAGGCCCAGCGGGAGACCTCCGCTGAAGCCGCAGGGCGCCGCAACGGCCGCGAGGTCGCAGCAGTTGATCGCGCCGTTGGCCCGCGTCAGCGCCCGAACCAGCGACGGGCGCTCCCCCGGGGGCGGGAGCTCATCGAACTCGTCCCGGCGCGGAGCAGCGAACGGAGATGCCGGAAGCAGCACCACATCCGCGTCGTCGAAAACCCTCATGAACTGCCCCCGCAGCAGCTCGAGCGTCCGGCGCGCCGAAACATAGCTCGCCGCATCGGTGCCCTCCGTCCGGCGGAACGCGTCCAGCAGGTCATGTCCGTACAGCTCGGCCCGCTGCGGGTACCACCCCGCCTCCCGATGGGCCGCCAGGGCCTCTGCCGTCACTATGATCGAGCGCGGTTCGTCCCACATTTCAAAGCTGGGCAAGGACACGCTTTGCATCGCGACGCCCGAGGCGGCAAGCACCGATGCCGCCTCCTCCAGTGCGGCGCCCACCTCGGGCGTGACCTCGAAGGGCAGGCTCGAGCCGTCCGGGTACCCCACCTTTAGGTCGCGGGGACGCGGCAGCTGGACCGGCGCGCCGGTCATCGCCGCCCACAGGGGCACCAGATCGTCGACCGTGCGCGCGATGGGCCCGCAGCAGTCGAGCGTCCAGGACAAGGGGATGATGCCGTTCATCGGCACCGTCCCGGGTCTCGGCTTGAGACCGCTTACGCCGCACAGTGCAGCGGGAATGCGGATCGAGCCTGCGGTGTCGGTCCCAATGGCACCCAGGCACATCCCGGTCGCCACCGCCACCGCCGAGCCACCGCTCGAGCCACCCGGGATGCGTTCGGTGTCCCAGGGATTCGCAGTTCCAGGAGTGACCACTCCGTAGGCGAACTCCTGGGTGGTGGTCTTGCCGAGGATGACCGCCCCCGCCCCGCGCAGACGACCGGAGACCGGCGCGTCCGACGACGCTCTGTTTCCCGCAAGCACCCGCGAGCCCGCCGATGTCGGCAACCCGCGCACATCGACGAGATCCTTGATGGCGACGGGGATGCCCGCCAGGGCGCCGTCCCCGCCGGCCGAACGGGCCCTTGCGGAAGCGCCGGGCCCGTCGACGAAGGCAAAGGCCCGGAGGGTGGGATCGAGCGTTGCAACGCGCTCCAGGCAGGCTTCGGTCAGCTCCTGCGCCGACAGCCTGCGATCCTTCAGGGCGCTCAGGGTCTCCCGCAACGAGTACGACGCCGGATCGGTCAAAGGCTCCGGGTTAAGTGCCCGTACGGATGATGTCGCCTCGCCGTATCACCCCGGTTGAGACGATCCGCCCGCGAATCCCGCCCCTGTGGATGAGCTGCTTCAGAAAGGGCTTGCCTGTGATCTTCACCAGGTAGGCGCAGGCCGGGTTCAGCTCGATCGCCTCGACGACCACCTCGCCCAGGGACAAGCTTTGACCCACTAGATCATCGAGCCTCACCCCGCTCGTCACGATGTTGCGGCGAGTGTCCTCGGGCCCGAACCCAACATCGGTTTCGGCCTGCGCCGCCGCAATCGCCTCTGATTCGATGAGCGTGATCTCTTCGTCGGGATGACTTTCGGGAGCCTCGTCCGGACGGTAATAGCGATCGCCCTCCAGCCCCCTACCTGCAACCGCCTTCACCGAATCGACGGGCGTCATCGGACGGGTGAACTCGGGACCTATGAAAATATCGACAACCCTTCCGGATTCCATCGCACGACTCTAGCCGGGTTAGCGCGCGCTCAACCCACCAGCTGGTCGATGGCCTGGATCTTGTTCATCGCATCCAGAGCTGCGACCTTGTAAGACTCCGCCAGGGTCGGGTAGTTGAACACGGACTCCATCAGGAAGTCGATGGTGCCGCCTGTTCCCATGACAGCCTGGCCGATGTGAACGACCTCAGTGGCGCTGGTGCCGAACACGTGAACGCCGAGAAGCTTGTGGTCGTCGGGCGAAACGAGCAGCTTGAGCATCCCGTAGGAGTCGCCGACGATCTGCCCGCGCGCCAGTTCCCTGTATCGGGAGATACCCACCTCGTAGGGGATGGCGTGCTCGGTGAGCTCTTCCTCGGTCTTGCCGACAAAGCTGACTTCGGGAATCGTGTAAATGCCTACGGGCAACAGCTTTGCTATGGAGCTGACTTCGAGACCGAATGCGTGGCGCGCCGCGAGTCGGCCCTGCTCGGCCGAGCTGGCCGCCAGGCTCGGAAACCCGATGACATCGCCGACCGCATAGATGTTGTCCTCTGAGGTTTGAAAGGTCGACTCCACCGAGATTCGGCCGCGCCCGTCTGCCTCGAGCCCGGCCTTCTCCAGACCAAGGCTCTCGGTTGCCCCTTGTCTTCCTGCGGAATACATCACGGCGCGCGATGCGATCTTCTTGCCGCTCTTGAGATATGTGAGAGCGCCATCTTTGTGCGAATCGACACCTGTGACGGTCTCATTGAAACGGAACGTGACGCCCAAGTCGCGGAGGTGGTACTGAAGCGCCTCGGTGATCTCGATGTCACAAAAGTCGAGCAACCTGGCTCGTCGCTCTACCACCGTCACCTTCGTTCCGAGTGCAGCGAACATCGACGCGTACTCGATTCCTACGACGCCGGCCCCCACCACGACCATCGAACCGGGAATCTGGTCGAGCACGAGGATTCCATCCGAGTCGAGGATCGTCCGCTCGTCGAACGCGACGCTCTCGGGGCGTGCCGGGCACGTCCCTACCGCGATGACGATCTTGTCGCCGCTTATCTGTTGCTCTCCGCCTCGTTCATCGCGCACGATCAGGTTGTGCGGATCGGCAAAACGGGCGCTGCCGGTGAGGAGCTCGACCTGGTTGCGGCGGAGCTGATCACGGATGACATCGATCTCGGCGCCGACCACCCGGTGGGCGCGGCCCAGTAGGTCGTCCATCGTCAACTCGTCCGTGGGCCGGTAGCTGCGCCCGTAGAGAGCTCGTTGGTTCATGCCGGTGAGGTAGACGATCGATTCTCGCAGCGTCTTCGAAGGAATGGTGCCGGTATTGACGCACACGCCCCCAACCATGTTCCGCCGTTCGACCAGCGCGACGGTACGATCTACTTTTGCGGCTTGGATTGCGGCCTTCTGCCCCGAAGGCCCCGACCCGATGACGAGTAGGTCGTAGTCGTAGCTCACAAAGCTCTCCTCTTGATGGACCCGGCGTCTGCCCGGATCGGTAAGGTCCCCCGAGGATAAGTCTCCCGGAAGGGGGTTACAGGCAGAACCTACTCGTTTCGGGAGCGGTGGGCTTGGGTAGTCAAGGGCGGCAATTCACCGGATCAATTGCGACTTATACGAAGGGGAGGCACAAGTGAAGGCAGATCAGCCCGGCATTCAGAACTTCGAAGAGCACCCCATCCCGCCGTTCCCCGAGCAGGAGCAGCGGCCGCCCGGCTTCGAGGCCGCCATGGACCCCAAACCCGATTACGGCGAGAGCTCATACGAGGGCAGCGGCAAGCTGGCGGGCCGGCGCGCCGTAGTGACGGGTGGCGACAGCGGCATCGGGCGGGCAGTCGCTCTTGCATACGCCCGTGAAGGCGCAGATGTCCTTGTCTCCTACCTGAACGAGGAAGCCGATGCCAAAGAGACCGCGCGGGTGGTCGAGGCGGCGGGAAGGAAAGCCGTGCTGGTTCCCGGGGACATCTCGGAGGAGGAGCACTGCACAGAGGTGATCGCGCGAGCTGCGAGCGAATTGGGGGGGCTCGACATCCTGGTCAACAACGCGGCGCACCAGATGTCTCATGACAGCTTTATGGAGATCCCCTCCGACGAGCTGGAGTACGTCTTCAAGACGAACATTATTTCGATGTTCCACCTCTCCAAGGCTGCGGTTCCCTACATGAAGCCGGGCTCATCGATAATCAACACCGCATCGGTTCAGGCTTATCAGCCTTCGCCTCAGCTGCTGCACTACGCCGCCACGAAGGCAGCCATAGTGAACTTCACAAAGGGGCTGGCCCAGGAGCTGATAGTCCAGGGCATCAGGGTCAACGGGGTGGCCCCCGGCCCGGTGTGGACACCTTTGATTCCGATGTCGATGCCGGGCGACACTGTGTCGAACTTCGGAGGGGACTCGCCGAGCAAGCGGCCAGCGCAACCAGCCGAGCTCGCACCCATCTACGTCTTCCTCGCTTCTCCCGCCGCCGGCTTCCTCGTGGGAGAGGTGGTCGGGGTCACGGGAGGCATGCCCATCCAGTAACGCCCCTCGTTCCCGCGAAAGAGGCCCGGCTCATCCAATGCATTCTGCGCTCTTCCACCGCCATTCAAGTCAGCGAACGCCCGGGTCTTAGGCAATCTTTCCTCTGTGCCCCGCGGTGAAAGGCATCGTGCTGGATCTGAGCTTGGGGGTGCCCGACCTCAAGGGCATCGGCTTATTGAACCACCTCGCCAAGCGGCGCTGGCGAACATGTCCTTGGTCATCCACTCATAGGCATTCAGCTCCGAGGGGCCCCAGAAGTAAATGTGTGCATCTATCCTGGGCGCCGCAGGCATTCAGTCGAGCGCTCCCTTCGGGAGGTCTCCGGCGGACGGAAAGCTCGTCTGCGTGCCCCGACCCTGGACACTTATTG
>JALZIQ010000011.1 GCA_030860205.1 Actinomycetota bacterium
AGTTCCTCATCCCACTCGTCCTGATCTCCGATCAAGACAAAATTCCGATCTCGATTGGGCTGTTTCGGGCCTGGGTGTCCTACACTCAGGTCGACTGGGGCTTCCTCGCCGCCCTTGCCATTATCTATGTCATCCCCGCCGTGGCGTTCTACGCTCTGGCTCGGCGCGCACTACAGGCTTCACTTGCGGGGGGGCTTGCCGGCACCTAGCTCTCCCGGGACAGCCAGCGCGCCGCTCTGCTAGGCGCTGCCGTTGGCCGATCGAGCCAGCTTCGCCACCTCGACGCTCGCTTTGAGCGCCTCCATGAGATCGATGATCGGACTCGGTAGCTCCTGTTCGGGCTCCGGCATGACATGCGCCTCGTCTACTTTGTTTCGGAGCAGCTCGAGGAGGCGCTCACGGTACTCGTCTCGGTGCCGGGCGGGGTCCCACTCGCCTGCGAGCGCTTCGATGAGCTGGCCGGCTACGCGCAGCTCATGCTCCGGCGCCTCTTCGGAGGGTGGCATCCAGACCTCCTTGGGATCGCGCACCTCGTCGGCGTAGAACAACGTCTCGAGCATCAGGAGGTGCTCGCCGGGTCGGACGGCGGCAAGGTATTCCTTCGTTCGCATCACGAATCGGCCAACGGCCACCTCCGCGGCAGCCTGCATGGCCCTGTACAGGAGCCAATATGGGCGGTCGGCACCCACGCCATACCTTGGAACGACGTAGTAGCTCTTGTCGAAGTGGACCGGATCGATCTCGTTGAGGTGGACGAACTGCTCCACCTCCAGCAATCGCGACTGCTGGGGAGCGACCGACACCAACTCCTCGGGCGTAACGGTCACCACCCGGCCCGGCTCTATCTCGAATCCCTTGACGATCTCGCCCCACGGGACATCGGCTTCGTCGCGGGATTCGCCGCTCACCTCCTCGGGGGACTCGCTGGGCGCCTTCGGCCGGGGTGTCGCCCTCGGTGGCTCGACGCCGCGCGACCCCGGAAGGGGCTCCGGTTCCAGACTGTCAAGCGGTGGCGCGTCCTGTTCGGCTGGGGGCTCGTGCTCGGGCGGCGCGATGTGTTCGGGCGCGGGGCCGGAGGCCACACGCCGGTACCGGATCCTCCTGCCGGTCTGGGCGTCGTATTGATGGAACCGCACATTTTTGGGAGCGGTTGCGCTGAAGAGCTTGACCGGTATGTTCACCAGTCCAAAGCTGAGCTGCCCGGTCCAGACCGCCTGCGGCACAACGAGTACCTGGAGTTAGGGACTTGAGAAAAACGGGTTGCGGATGTCGATGAACTTCACGTCTTCCATGATGCCGGCCCACTCCTCCTCGGAACCCATGTCGGGAGCTTCCTTCTTCTCACCGACGCGAGCTTCCTCCTCAGAAGTGAAGTAGATGAATTCGCTAAACTCTTCACCCTGCCAGACGCGGACGCCGCCGATAACGTCCGGTCGATTCTCCTGCATCCACGCTTCACCTTGGGCCTCCAACTCGGAGAGCCGCTGCTTGTCCTTCACCCGTCCTTGAATGACCTGCACGAACCCGGCATCATCGGATCCACCGCCCAACGTGAGGTCGACCTCGGTGCTGTCGTAGAAGCGCACCTCACCGTCGAAAAGCTCCTCGGTCTCGGCCCACCACTGACTTTGCTCGGGTCGGTCGCTGTTTCTCTTGGCTGCTTCTTCGGATTCGAACCGTGCGATGGTGATGAACTCTCCGTCGTCCGATACCCCTACAGTGCTGCCGAGGAAGCCTTCTGCTCCCGGCTTCAGTTCCCGATCCCACTCCTCCATGCGATTCCAGAGCCCAGCCGCATCGTCCGTGCGACCTTGGATGACTTGTGCGAACATGACTCCCCTCCCGTTGTAGTCGTGCCCGGCGTAGTCGTGCCCGGCGCTCCGCTGCCGCGCGTTCTCAGTCTACCGGGAACCCGGCCGGTGGGATAAGCCTAGCCCTGAATGAGAAGGGGGGCGGGCCGACGGGGGATGGACGGACCCGGCGGAAATCGCGGCGACTCCGCGGCCGGCCGCCGGTTCCAGGCTGGTCTAGCTCGAGAGCGGTTGAAGCAGAGGGAAGGCGGCCAGAGCCGCTCCTAATCGGCATCACCGATAATACGGGCGTAGTGCGATCGAACGCGGGGTTGTGAGCGAAACCCGCAGCGATAGGCTTTCAGAACAATATGCAAGGTCTAACGGTTCTAAAGAGGGAGTGGGGCATGGGAAAAAGCGGTCTGACGAGGTCAGCTCGCAACAAGATAATCGCCGGGGTCTGTGGCGGTCTGGCCGAGCACTACGGAATCAGCTCCACACGTATCAGGTGGGCCTTTTTCCTCTTCGGCCTGCTCGGCGCCGGCGAAGTCGTCTACATCGTCCTGTGGATTCTCCTACCCAAAGACAGATAAGGACCGCGCTTCTATGAGTACGGAAAGGTGCCGGACGTGCAATGCACTTGTGGTGGTCGGGCGAGTCCACTGCTCCTCATGCGGTGAGTGCTATGAAGCGGTCGAGAGCTCGACCAGCGATCACGCCGTAAGCAACGAAATCGATGAGGCGTCGATCGAATCCTTCCCGGCAAGTGACCCGCCGGGATGGTAACCACGTGAGGCCCTGTGACGGCCGGATCGTGGGGAAGCCGATCCGGACACCATCGTAGTGGTCACTTGATCCCCGTCATCGCAATTGACTGAGTGAAGTGACGTTGGAGGACCAAGAAGACCAGGATCACCGGGATCACCGGGATCACCGGGATCACGACCATACAGGAGCCAGCCATAAGGAGCCCGTAGTCGGCCTGGTACTGGCCCTCTCTGGCAAAAGTGGCAAGGGCAACGGGCAGCGTGTACATCTCATCGGACGTAAGCACGACAGCGGCCAGAGGAAACCGTTCCAGGCTTGCAAGAACGTAAAAGAGGTGGGTTGGGCGGAGCCCAGCTCCGCCCGACGCCTACTTCACAATTCGACCCGCAGCACCTCGCCCGTCTCTGGGCAAACGCCGCAGTTCGTCACATACATCTCGTGCGCCGAGCGAACGACCAGACCTCCGGGGAAAAATAGCCCTTCCTCGAGCAGCACCTTCTTCGAACCATCCCTGTTGACGCGCTGAAGCGCACCGAAAGGCTCCTCGTTCAGCAAACCGTTGTGAGCGATCTCGAGCACGTAGAGCCGGCCCCGTTCATCGAATGCGATGTCGATGATGTTCGTGAATCCACGCGCGTACACCTGCGGCTTCTGTCCCGGCACAACCCGGTACACGCGGGCGCCGCCAACGGGGAACGGGAATCCTGTCAGCTGTCCGACGTAATAGGCGCCGTCGGGACCCCTGACGACAGAGGTTGGCACGGCTTGCATCGGGACCTGGTCTCCCTGGAACCGCACGAGACGGTCCGGGAAGACGGCAAGTGAGGCCACGTCACCGTTCTTCTTGATCCTCAGAAGGGAGTTACCCCCGGCGTCGGTCGCAATGGTGCTGTGCGCCCGACGCAGCACTCCATAGGGATTGCTGTCCACCAGGCCGCCATCGGGGTTGGCATCGGCCTCGTAACCGGCCAGGTCGGCCACCCAGTCGCGACTTTCCTGCGGCCTGATGCGCAGAAGGCGCCCAAGCGCCCTCGCGTGGGGGCCCAGCTCGCTTCGCAACTCGGGGGGGCCTCCCAGCCCGATGGTTACGTAGAGCTTGCCGTCGTCCACCGCGACGTCGTGGGGCCCTAAGGCACCCGTACCCTCGGGGGAAGCGGTCGACGGAAGCCCCCGCGCAATCCGTTCTTGGTCGCCGTCCCGAATACGCGTTATGGCTCCGGTGCGGCCGAAGCAGGCCTCGCCTTCGGCTCCCTCGACGCACGGGCCGGAGCCGCCTTTGCCGGCCTCGGCGACGTAGAGGGCCCGGTTGTGCCAGGCAATGCCGCGCGGATTTCTGAGATCCGATGCGATGCTCGTCACCTGAGCCTGCTTGTCCTTGGCTCCCACCGACGGGAGCGGAGCCAGGAGCGACGTAACAGCAAGCGCAACCGTGACGAGTGACCACCACCGGCGCGCCGTCTTTTTTGTTCTCCCCATCACTACCTCCTACTCGTCCGATAGGTTCGATCAAGGGAACCTGGGAGGCGGCGAGCGTGCATGATGCACCAGTGCCTCGTCGCGCAAATCACCGACGCATTCGGTGCAGACGCTACTCACGCGACGAGACACCAGTGAATATTCCTGCATCGCCCTTGCCGCCTCCCCCAGATCGCGCCGCGATCATACAATCACAGCGGCGCGGTCCCGTAAAGGGCCTCGGATCCTACGTTTGGGTTAGAAACTCTTTATCTCCGGCATGACCTTCGAGGCGAACTCATGGAGGCGCTCCATGCCCTGCGAGGGCCATCCCACCGTCAGGTAGCTCACACCCACCCGGGCTAGAGCCTCGGCGTTGTTGCGTACCTCGTCCCATGACTCCGAGATCGACAGGCTGGTCGCCCTTCGTATCGAAGCCGGATCCCTTTCCGCCTTTTCGGCATGCTCGTCGAGGAGGCGCGACTTACGCTCGATGTCATGGGCCGATCCGAATCCGTGCCAGACATCGGCGCGCCGGGCGATGAGCGGCAGCATCAACTTTGCGCCGCCCCCGCCGATCCACAGCGGGGGACGGGGCCGCTGCACCGGCTTTGGGTTGTAGGTCGCATGGGCGAGCTTGTAATAGCGGCCCTCAAACGTTGCGTCGTCGGTAGTCATGAGCAGCTCCATGACTACGATCGCCTCTTCGAGCCTCTGGATACGTTCGGCAGGTTGGGGGAAGTCGATTCCGAGCTCGCGATGCTCGCGGTCGTGCCATGCCGCACCGAGCGCCAGCTCGATGCGGCCCTGCGATACGTGATCTGCGGTCACAACCTCCGTCGCGAGGATGGACGGGTGGCGGTAGGTGATTCCCGTGACTAGTGGGCCCAGCCGAATCCGAGAGGTCACCGCGCCCAGGGCGGCCAGGAGCGTCCAGGCCTCGAGGCAAGGGCCAGTGGGATCGCCGTACAACGCCTTGAAATGATCGAACACCCAGGCGCCCTCGAAACCGGCGTCCTCCGCCCAGCGCGTCCGGCTGAGCAGCTCTTCCCAGGTGAGCTGATGCTGCGACACATCTAGGCCAAGCTCCACGATCCACCCCATCTGTCTCAACGCCGTCGATAGGCTCGGCATCATACGGCGACCCTGCAGCGAAACTTCGTCGTATTGTTACCGGTCCTATGTGGCTAATCAGCCTTAGAGACCTGCAGTTCCGGCGCCGGCGCTTCACGATTGCGATCGCAGCCACCGCATTGACCTTCGCAATGACTCTCCTGATGGCCGGCTTCAGCGCCACCCTCCACAGCGAGATTCGTCGCATCGTCGACGTCATCGGGGCAGACTCGTGGATTGTGGCTGAGGGCACGTCGGGCCCGTTCACCGCATCAACCGTCGTGCCGGCCGAGACGACGGATGCAGTCGCGGCAGCGCCGGGGGTTGATCAAGCTTCCGCCCTGGTCCTGCTGCACTCCACCATGAGCGAGCCGGCGGACCGCGATGTCAACGTCATCGGTTTCTCATCGGGTGGCGTCGGCGAGCCTCCGGTCACGGAGGGGCGCGCGCCAGCAGAAGCGGGCGAGGCTCTGGTGGACACGGCCCTGGATATCGGCGTCGGCGACACGATCTCGGTGGGCGGGTTGCAGCTACAGACCGTGGGGGCATCCGACGGCATCACCTATTACTTCGGGACGCCGACGATCTTCGTTCCCCTGGAGAACGCTCAGGCCATGGCGTTCTCGGGCCAGGATCTCGTCACCACCGTGGTCACCTCGGGGCGGCCGTCATCGCTGCCCGAAGGGCTCGAAGAACTTTCGCCCACGCAGGTGCGCACCGATCTCGAGAGGCCCCTGGCCAATGGAACGAAGTCGATCGACCTCATCAGCGCGTTGCTCTGGATCACGGCCGCCGGCATCATCGGTTCGATCATCTATCTCTCCGCTCTCGAGCGAACCCGCGACTTTGCAGTCCTGAAAGCGACCGGCGCGCCGAACTCGGCGCTTATGGCAGGGCTCGCGCTCCAGGCCATCGTGCTCTCGGTTGCATCGGCCGCGCTTGCCATCGTGCTGGCCCGGCTGCTGTCGCCGCTCTTTCCGTTCGGCGTCGAGATCTACCTACGAGCCTATGTCTCACTGTTCGCCATCGCCGTTTCGGTAGGCCTCGCAGCAAGCGTTGCAGGGTTGCGGCGCGCCGTGAGAGTCGATCCGGCTCTCGCTTTCGGAGGACCTTAGTGCTGGAGCTGGCGATCGATGACCTCACCGTCGAGTACGCGAGCGGAGGCTACGTCGTCCGCCCGATCGAGAAGCTGTCACTCGAGGTCGCCTCCGGCGAGCTGGTGCTGCTCCTCGGCCCCAGCGGCTGCGGGAAGACAACGCTGTTCTCGGTCTTGGCGGGCATTCTGCGCCCCGCATCCGGAACCGTTCGCTTCAGGGACGCTGTGGTCAATGACCTCGGCGGGGCGGCTCTCACCCAATATCGCCGATCGACGGTCGGCATCGTCTTCCAGGCCTTCAACCTGATCCCCAGCCTTACCGCCCTGGAGAACGTACAGGTCCCGCTGCTCGCGGCCAAGGTGCCTCGCAGGGAAGCCGGCCCCCGGGCCAAATCCCTTCTCACGCAGGTGGGTTTAGCCGATCGAATGACCCACCGCCCAGGAGATCTCTCCGGGGGTCAGCAGCAGCGAGTCGCGATTGCCCGCGCCCTAGCCCACAACCCACCCCTCTTGCTCGCCGACGAGCCGACCGCCCATCTCGACTACATCCAGGTCGAGGGGATACTTCGTCTGCTGCGCGAGCTTGCGACATCGGGTCGCGTGGTGGTGGTGGCCACCCATGACGAGCGCCTTCTTCCGCTCGCCGACCGCATCGTAGAATTGTCCCCCCGCGTTGCCGCCCGAGAGCGCCCACCCGAGCACCTGGTGCTGAACGCCGGCGACCTCATCTTCGAACAAGGCGAGCCCGGGGAGCGAATCTATGTGGTGTGGAACGGTGAGATCGAGTTGCTTCGCACACGAGAAGACGGGACCAACCTGGTGATGGAGCGCCTACGCCCCGGCCGCTACTTCGGAGAGTTGGCGCCCATCTTCGGACTCCCGCGCTCGATGACCGCGCGGGCCGCCACGGACGCCGTCGTAACCGGTTACACGGTCGCGGACTTTCGCCGGCAGGTCGGCGCGCCGAGTATGGACGACCTCATACTCGGCGCCGACGTCCGGCTGCGGGACGAACCGCGAAGCGACTGAGCCCTCAGGCTACCTCTGGTCCGATCAGAGACCGAAGCGGCCCATAGCTCCGGCCTCCATCGACGGTCTTAACTTCCCGGCTGTAGTCTTCTCGCCACTCCAAGAACTCGCCCGCTGAAAGCGGACGGCCCAGATAGTAGCCCTGCACGATGTCGCACCCGAAATCCCTGAGCTGAGTCAAAGCCCCCAGGGTCTCCACGCCTTCAGCCACAACGCGCAGATCCAGGTTATGACCCAGTTCGATAATCGAGCGAACTATCGCGGCGTTGCTTTTGTCTTGGACCATATTCGTCACAAAGGATTGGTCGATCTTCAACTCATCCACGGGCAGGCGCTTCAATCGGGAAAGCGATGAATGGCCGGTGCCGAAGTCGTCGATCGACAAAGTGATGCCCATCGCGCTGAGGTCGGCCAAGACAGCCTCCGCCCTGATCGGATCAGCAGCTATGCCACTCTCGGTGATCTCCAGCGCGAGCCGGTCGGGGGACATGCCCTGTTGCGCTATGGCTTCCGCTACCTGACGCGGAAAGCCCCGATCGAACAGATTCCGCATCGAAAGATTGACCGCGATGTTGAGAGGGAGACCGGATTCTTCCCAAGTTCGGCCCTGTCCGGCCGCAGTCTCGATCACCCACAACGTCATGGGGCCGATGAGTCCCGTATGTTCCGCAAGCGGTATGAAGAGAGCGGGAGGTATCAGTTTGCCGTCATGATACCACCGAAGCAGCGCTTCGGCGCCGACGAGCCGGCCGGTCGTCACGTCGATCTTAGGCTGATAGTGAAGCTCGAACTCGCCATTTGCTACGGCCTTCCTAAGGGCTTCCACCAAAGCCAGGCGGTCGCGTGTGTGCTCATCTCTGGTCGACTGGTAAACCTCATATCCGGCTCGCGAGTTCTTACTGGCATACATGGCCACATCGGCATGACGGATCAGTGTTCCCGCGTCGAGACCGTGCTGAGGATAAATGGCAAGTCCCATACTTGCCTCAACTTTGAGAACCAACTCCTCCAGTTCAAAAGACCGCTCAAACGCCAGAAGCAGCTCCTCGACTACCCTGTTTACACTTCCCGGATCGGCCAGCGCTGATATGAGAACGGCGAACTCGTCGCCTCCCAATCGAGCAACGGTGTCACTTTCCCTCACCACGCTGACGAGCCTCCGGCTTACCTCTTTCAACAGGGAATCGCCGTTGTAGTGTCCCAAAGCATCGTTGATCTCCTTGAACCGATCGAGGTCCATGAGGACAACCGACAACCCCTGACCGTTTCGTCCGGCCATGGAGATCGCGCTCTCAACTCGATCATGAAACAAACTCCGATTCGGCAGATCGGTGAGCGGGTCATGGAGCGCTTGGTGCCGGTTCGTGTCCGCCTGTTCCCGAAGGTCATTTGCGAGTCCTAGGTTCCTCTGTGCGACGCGAGCCGCTTGGTAAGCGACCAGCATCGGAAGGGCCAAGAGGGGGATCAGAAAAAGGCTGCGGTCGGCTGCCGCTACGACCAGAGGAGACAGGGTGAGCAAAACACCATCCGTGGCCATATCGAGCCCCAAGTTGCTTCGCAATGTCGCGAACACAGGGGCATCCTTCATGAACGCGACGGCGGTTCCTGCCAAACACCAGTTGACCGCGAAGAAGACCAATCCACCAAGAATGATCACCAGCAAGTCTGAATCTACAAAATGAGTGGGAGTGCTTCGTCGGGGTAACTCGCTGGCGACGTATAACAGTCCACCGGCAGCACTCGCGGCGAGGGTGTAGACGCCGGCGTTGAAGCCCCACCTCCAGAGCGGCTTCTTCGAGATGAAGTCATCGATAATCGAAGCGGGGATAAGGGCGACAAGAGCACCCGCGACTCCAAATGTGACGATTAGGGAGAATGCGAACATTCCCGACACTGTGACCCAAATGACCTCGTTCTGGCGGGGGATCTTGATAGGCATGAGTTCTCCGGCGAGAACACACACGGCAAAAACCCAGAACACCGGAGAGGTCCAGTCGATGCGATCAAGTTGGGTAGCGAGAGTGTACGCCAGCAGCGTCATTCCCGAGATGGTGACGGCCGCTGCAAGCAGGCGCAGCGCGCTTTTCACTCTTGGTCTCCTAATCCATTTCTGAACGCGGCGGAGGGGGTGCCGGTTCCCGGCACCCCTGGATCGCCGCTCTGGCTGAGCTGTTAGGGCCACCCCTTGATCTTCACTGGTGCTCCGATGGCTTCCAGTAACGCGACCACGGATCCGATCGCGATCGCAATGCGATAAGCCTTTGCCTTGATCATCTTCTCCACCTCATCCCTGTTCGCTCGCCTGTGCCTGTCTCAATAATCGACAGCGGACCCGAGGGACTTGAGCCTTGATCCCAAGAAATGTCAGGAGTTTCCCTTGGGCGCTCAAGGTTCGGCGCCCTCCATCCGACGCAATGACGAAACTCGATCAGGACGGCGGATCCAGTGTTCTTCCTCGCAGCCTTAGCCTTTGGTGCGGCCACGGTACCGCTGGCCAAGGGACGAATCGGAGCCATTGGAGATCTCAGGCTGCGATGGGGGCCGGCGCTGCTGCTGGCCGTTGCTCTGCAGGTCCTGATTCTCTTCCTGATCCCCACTCATCCTTCGGGAATCCACGGGCCCTTACATGTAGTCTCCTACGCCCTCATCGGAGTGTTCGTGATTGCAAACATGCGAGTAGAGGGAATGTGGCTTATCGGGTTCGGTGGTCTGTGCAATGCCATGGTGATCGCCCTCAACGGAGGGGTGATGTATGTGAGCCGGTCTGCGCTCGAGATCGTCGGTTTGTATCCGCTTCCCGATCGTTTCCTCAACGCAGCAGTCTTGGAGCACCCGAAGCTTCCGTTCCTGGGGGATATCTTTCCTATCCCGCCGCTCAACACGGTTGTCAGCCTGGGAGATATCCTCATTGCGATCGGAGCTGTGGTTCTGCTTCACGGCGTATGTGGTTCCCGCCTGCTACCCGCCATGACGCAGGCCCTGCGGCGCTCGGCTGTGATTCTCAGGGGCTAGTGTGACTCGACAAGCTGTCGTGGGGGACGGATGATGGAGATAGCCCAACATCGGGAGGAGACCGTGGCAAGCAAGGACAAGGGTGGAAAGTCGGAGAAGAAACAGCCGCAGAAGAATCTGAAGGAAAAGCGCGCTGCGAAGAAGCAGAAGAAAACGAAATAGATTTCCGAGGGTGCGAACCACCCCGTACCGTGCCGGAGTGAGAGCTCCATCTGAAGGATGGCCTCACGCCAGCCGGTACGGGGGTTCACATTTCTCCGGCCCTCGAGGGAGCCGGAGGCGACCGGGTCGTTCTGTGCGTCCTGGGTCTAGGCTTCACCGCCCTGAGCGACCGCGACCGGGGAAGGCGCAGAGACTACGGGCTTGGTCACATGTGAGCCGTCCCCGTTCTCTGAGAAAGCGTAGCTGGCCTCGGAGTGCTGAGAGAGATCGAGGCCCGACAGCTCCTCCTCCTCCGCGACCCGAAGGCCGATCGTGGCATCGACGAACTTGAGGATGAGATAGGTAACACAGAGCGAAAAGGTCAGGGTGCTCGCGATTGCGATCAGTTGCTTCCCCAGCAACGCCAGGCCGCCTCCCGCCAACAGACCGTTGGCTCCGGCGTCGTTAACTGCGAGATCCGCAAATACGCCGGTCAGCAGGGCGCCGACGATTCCGCCAAACATATGCACACCGACGACATCCAGCGAGTCGTCGTATCCGGCCCGAAATTTCAACCCAACTGCCCACGCGCATACAACTCCTGCCGCAAGCCCGATCACAAGGGCGGGTAGGGGGTCAACGAAACCTGCCGCAGGCGTGATTCCGACCAGTCCCGCGACTGCCCCGGAGGCGACCCCGAGAGTTGTGGACTTGCGCGCCTTCATTGCATCCATCAGGGCCCATCCACAGGCTCCGCCCGCTGCACCGAGGTTCGTTGCGAGGAAAGCCGATGCGGCTAGGCCGTTAGCCGCCAGGGCGCTACCTGCATTGAAGCCGAACCAGCCGAACCAGAGCATCCCGGTGCCGAGAATGGTGAGCGGGAGGTTGTGCGGGACGAAGACCTCTCTGCCGAAGCCGGTCCTCTTTCCGATCACCACGGCCGCAGCAAGCGCGGCGACACCGGCGTTGATGTGCACGACGGTCCCTCCCGCAAAGTCCAGTGCACCAAGCTCTCGAATCCACCCTCCCGGCGCCCACACCCAATGCGCCAAGGGCGCGTAGACAAGCAACAGCCACAGCGCCGTGAATGCGATGTATCCGGAGAACTTCATCCGTTCCGCAAACGCACCTGTGATCAGCGCAGGAGTGATGACCGCAAACATCATTTGGAAGACGGCAAAAGCCTGATGGGGGATAGTTGCCGCAAGGTCGGCGTTGATTTCCTGACCCACGCCCATGAAGCCGATGTAATCGAGCCCGCCGATCAAGTGGCCTTTGTCCGGCCCAAACGCCAGTGTGTAGCCGATCAGCACCCACAGGACAGAGACGAGGCCCAACGCAAAGACGCTCTGCATCAAGGTTCCCAGGATGTTCTTGGCCCTCACCATCCCCCCGTAGAAGAGCGCCAACCCAGGCGTCATGAACATCACAAGAGCAGACGCCACCAGCACCCACGCAGTGTCACCGCTGTTCATTCGGTCTCCCTTCATCGCCAAGCACAGTGATCAGCTACTTCGAGTTCCTGAGGAGACTCAATAGGAGGACCGTTTCGAGAGTGTTTCGCTCCTGTTTCCCAGGAGTAACGTTTGAGGCATCGTCTCAGGGTGTTGAGGGCCCCAATACGGAGTGCCACCCGAAGAAGGGAGCCGCGTCCCGGGCGCAGGCGACAATCCCTCGAACCCGGCAGTCCCAGCTCCAGGCCACCCAAGCGGTCCGCCGACCGGGCGCGCACGGCTGGTGCGTCACGTGCTCACAGCTGTGCCTACTGGGCATCCTCCCCGTCGAACGGTTGCGGCACCCCCGTCATTCACGGAGGTGGGCGCACCTCAGACGCGGTGACGGCCCGGAGGGCCGAACCGCATTCAGACCCGGTCGCTCATACCGACGACCCACGGTCTATGTATGTGTTAGGGAAGTGCGACGAAGTTGTCGAGGAACGCCCTGGCCGGGCGAGTATCGAGCCGATAGGTCTTGTCGGTAGCCCGGCACATTGCGTCGCCGGTCACCGTCGTCGAGACGATCAGATTGCTGCGGACACCGCCGAGGAAGTGAGGGCCCCCCGAGTCGCCGTAGCACGTCCCACCGTCGCCGGTCGAGGGCTGCATCGACAACACCAGCCACGCCGGCTGCAAGGACAAGTAGCTCTGAAGCGCGTAGTGCCGGATCCCGTCGAAGAAGAAGGCGTGGGGACCCCCGGTCTTGTCCTCCCGCACGGTGCCGTACCCAACAGCCGTAAAGGTCTGGTCTTTGAGTTGGTGCCGGCTTTTCAACCGATCGAGAAGACCCAGCGGAGGCAGCTTGGCGGGCGCAATCCCGGGCGAGCGGTTGAGGAGAACCACCGCCATGTCGTGGGGATCCGAGAAGCCGCCCGGTCCGGAGAATCCAAAGTCCGGGTGCGTGACGTAGCGACCGGCGAAAAGTCCACCGGGAGCGGCGGCGTCCTCGTCGTACTGGGGCCTAAACGTCACCCAGACCCGCTCGATCCCCTCCGCTTCGAGGAAGGCCGTGCAGTGGCCGGCAGTAAGGAAGACATCGCTGGCGATGAGCGTGCCGGTGCAAAGGAGTTCGGGGCCCGGGCTCTCCTGGTCGAAGTCGGCGAGCAGAGCGCCGACGTTCGGATGACGATTTCCGTCCGGTTGGCCGAAGGTTATGGCCCCAGCGGGCCCGGCGGCTGCCATCGTCGCGACCAACCCCAATACCACCATCAACGTAAGACGCCTCATCTGGTTCCCCCCGTGTATATGGCCGCTCGAGCGTGGGCCCTCCCAGTTCGGAATCTTACTCGATGAGACGGCTGAGGACTTACAAAAAGTGCCAAGCCCCGCTCGGAGCCCCGGGAGAGACGCCGGTGTGGGCGGTCACCCCAGATCGACCTTCACCCCAACCAGCCGTACGGGCCGATCGAGCTCGAATCGGGCAAGCGCCACCGTTGCGGCCTCGACGATCGACTCGGCGTCGGTCGATGGCCGGGCCAAACGCTTGCTTCTGGTGGTTGTGAAGAAGGGTGCGAACCTGATTTTCACCGTGACGCCGTCAATCGGCCGGTCCGACGATTCGGAGTGTTCCGCAAGGCTGAGGATCATGCGTGTGACCTCGGCGCCGATCACGGCGGAGTCCTCGACGTCCTCATCGAAAGTTCGCTCCATGCTGCGCGATCTGGCGCGCCGAGGAACCGGGCTAACCGGCGATGAATCGTCGCCCCGCCCCAATGCTATGAGCCAGGGGCCGGTGCGGGGACCAAGGGCTCGCGACAGCAACTCTTCATCGGCTGCGGCAAGCTCGTGAACTTTGTCTATTCCGAGCTCCGAAAGCTTGCGGGCGCTCTTCCTTCCGATTCCCCACAACTCCTCAGTTCGTCGGTCGCCCATAACCTCAGTCCATTCCCGGGCAGTCAGCCTGTAGACGCCGGCAGGCTTTGCAAGACCCGAGGCGATCTTGGCTCGCAGCTTGTTGTCGCCTATCCCAACCGAGCACGATAGACCGGTCCTCTTCGCCACTGCTCGCTGAATGTCGCGAGCGGCTACGTCGGAGTCGCCCTGGATCTCGAGAAAGGCCTCGTCCAAACCCCATACTTCGAGCGCATCGGCAATGGCCCGGAGCACCTCCATCACATCGCGGGAAGCGCGCTCGTAGGCTTCTCGATCGACCGGGAGAAACACCGCTTCGGGACACTTGCGGACGGCGGTGCGAAGCGGCATGCCCGAGTGCAGGCCATATCGACGCGCCTCATAGTTCGCAGTCGAGACCACGCCTCGTTTGGACGGGTCCCCGCGACCTCCAACGACCACCGGCTTGTCGGTCAGCTCAGGGCGGCGCAAAACCTCGACGGCAGCGACGAACTCATCGACGTCAACATGAAGAACAGTGGGGGACATGGCGATGGGACGCTACGGCGACCGCTCCAGCAAAGAAAGCTCGTCTCCGAGCGGGATGCCGTAGTTTCCGATGCGAAGAATCTGGGGCTTCAGACCCGCTCGACTTCTGTCGACCACCCCCCGCCGCACTTCTTCGACTCGAATCCTCGCCTCTTCGACTGGAGCTTCATCCGACCGAGCAAGCCGAATTGCTAACTCGGCATCAGCGCTTCTTGGATATCCTTGCTCGCAACTCACGCAGCTTGCGTTGATTCTCGGGTTCCTGAGCGGCCTTCTTGCCCTTTTCGATCAGCTCGCGGGCCTGGGGACTGCGAGCTGCATCACCTAACTTCTTCAGCAGCGAAGCCATCAACCTACCTCCCATGCCTGAATTCCATGCCTGAATTCCATGCCTGATTCCACGGCCACTCCATTGTACGTCACACTCATTCCGTCCACCGGCGCCACCACGACCACAGGCTCTCAGTAGACGTTGAGGAATCCAGAGTCGGGGGCTCGATCCCGGCACGGCTTGGTGCATCCGGGGGACTGCCCATCCCTGCTCTTTGCGGCCGCCCAGAGATGCTTTGCCCTGAGCTCTGCCAGGTCGAGCGGAAACCTGACCACCAACGACCTACGGCCCGGTCTCTTGGGTCGAATCGGCTCGTACCTATTCTGGGTCCGAGTCCCCCGCATGTGGAAGAACAGGTGCCCCTTCGTACACACGAACTTACCTTTCAGGTCAAAGCCTCCATCTCGGCCATCGTCGAATAGCCACTTCAGTGACCTGACTTTCGTTGTTCGCAGGTATCGGCAGCGCACGCGCTTCTCCGTACCGAGCTCGAAGCGGCCGATCCCATCCCTGCTGCTCGACGCCTTCACGAAGACGATGTTGAGCTTCCCCTGCGCATCCTTATGGCCCGTCGATGAGATCGCAGGCGCTGGGGGCATGCACAGCGCCACCAAAACGATCGGGGCAAGAGCAAGCACCAGTCCGCGGCGCAAGGACTTCGTCATAGTTGCCTCCTCCGAAGCTTCGCCGGCATTTCGGTGCTTCTTCACCCGAAGCGCCTGAGCCTCAATGAGTTCGTTACCACGCTCACGCTCGATAAGGCCATGGCCGCGCCGGCTATGGCTGGGTTCAGCAAACCGAGAGCGGCGAGGGGAACTGACGCCGCGTTGTAGCCGAATGCCCAGATCAGGTTCTGCACGATCGTGTGGTGCATCCGACGCGACAGCGCGACGGCCAGGGCGACCTTATCCGGCTCGCCTCGCATCAAAGTAAGGTCGCTCGACTCGATGGCAACATCTGTTCCCGACCCGATGGCAATCCCTAGATCGGCCTGAACCAAAGCGGGGGCATCATTGACGCCGTCGCCCACCATAGCGACGACCCGGCCCTCGCCCTGCAGGCGCTTGATCTCCGCCGCCTTGTCCTGTGGAAGGACCTCCGCCAGGACGCGATCGATTCCGATGCGGCGCGCCGTTGCATCCGCCGTGCGGTTGTTATCTCCGGTGATCATGGCCACCTCGAGTCCCATACCATGGAGCAGCGACACTGCCTGTCGAGACTCCGGCTTTGGTGTGTCTGCTATCCCGAGTACCCCGTGTGCACCTCCCTCCCATGCGCAGAAGACGGCGGTTTCGCCATCAGCCTCCAATGCCTCGGCGGCGTCCTCCAAACGAGCCGGAATCGACCCTCCCGCTTCGGCCATGAGCTTGCGCGTGCCAACCCAAACGCTGCGAGCGACCGTTCCTGCACCGATCTCTGCCCTTACCCCGTAGCCGGCCAGCGCCTCGAAGCCGTGTGCTTTGGGCACTTCACCCCGGGCGCGCGCCGCAGCTGCAATCGCAGCGCCGATTGGATGCTCGCTGTCCGCCTCAGCAGCGCCTGCCAACGCCAGCAGCTCCTCCTCGGTCGCTCCGTCGACGAACAGGTCGGTCACCTTCATTTCTGCGCGGGTGAGAGTGCCGGTCTTGTCGAACACCACAGTTGTAATGCGGCGCGATTGCTCGAG
>JALZIQ010000028.1 GCA_030860205.1 Actinomycetota bacterium
GCGCGCAGGTGGCCCCGCTGGGCAGCGGAGGCCTCACGCCCGACGCGGGGGCGCCGAAACCTCCCATGCCCGACGTCGGCCCGGTACCGGGACGACAGGCGGCCTCCGGAGGGGACGAAGCAACCGGCGCACCGTCCACCCCCGAGCCGGCCGCGACGGCCGCCACCGGGGACGGGACCGGGACCGACGCCCACGACGCGACGGCCGCCACCGGGGAGGGGACCGGGACCGACGCCCGCCCGGAGGCCCACGACGCTACCGCCGCTACCGGGGAGGGGACCGGGACCGACGCCGATTCGCCCCCCGAGCCCTCGGGGGAGGCCCGGGCCGATGTGGCGCCCACGACAACCCCGCCCGAGGAAGAGCGGCCCGCTCCGGAGGAGCTCGCCAGCCTGCGTGAGACCCCCGGTCCCAACGTCGAAGTGCCCCACGAGACCCCTCAGCCTGCAGCGCTGACGCCGACCGAGGATCCCGACGAGGTCTATGCCCAGGTGTTGAAGGAGCAGCAGGCCAAGGGCTCTTCGCCCCAGGTCGCGGAGGCGAGGGCCAAGGTGGCTCGCGTCAAGGCCGAGCGCGGCATCGCCCGCGGCCCGGCGCCGTCCCCGGATGCAGGGGATGGTGTCTGACGGTGGCGGCACTTGCTCAAGAGATCCTCTTCTGGGCACTGGCGGCGATGATGGGTATCGCCTCTGTTGGGGTTGTGACCTCCCGCAACGTCGTACACGCGGCTCTTTACCTCGTCGGTACGTTGATGGGAGCAGCGGCTCTCTACATTCTACTCCTCGCAGAATTCGTTGCATGGGTTCAGGTTTTGGTTTACGTGGGCGCAATCGTCGTCTTGATGCTCTTCGGACTGATGCTGACGCGCGCCCCCATCGGCAGGGGGGACTTCGACAACAATCAGAGGCTGTTGTCGGCGCTGACCGCGCTGGCGGTGTTTGGGGTGACCAGCTACATCATGGTCCGGGCATTCGACGGACAGACGATCGATTTGACCCGCGAGACCGGGACGCCGACCAGGAGCATCGGTGAGGTCATCTTCTCCACCTACGTTCTGCCCTTCGAGGTGGTCTCGGTGCTTCTGCTGGCCGCCCTCGTCGGCGCCGTCGTTATTGCGAGACGTGATTAGGTGACGCGCTAATGCCGGTGGCCTATTTTCTCGTACTGTCGGCCTTCCTGTTCTCCGTGGGAATCTACGGGGTGCTCGCCCGTCAGAACGCCGTCCTGGTGCTCCTGTCGATCGAGTTGATGCTCAACGCCACCAACGTCAACCTGGTCGCTTTCTCGGCGTTCCTTCAAGAGGCGGGAGTTGCCGGACAGGTGTTCGCTCTGTTTGTCATAGCGGTGGCCGCCGCCGAGGTTGGCATCGGGCTTGCAATCGTGATTCTGATCTTCCGAAATCGACAGAGCGTCGATATCGATGAGATGTCTTTGATGAAGTGGTGATGGCGTGATCTTCGCCTTGGCCGAGCCCGCTACCCCGGGGACCGTCGGGGGCTTTGCGACGGAGTACATGTGGGTCGTGCCGCTGCTGCCGTTCCTGTCGGCCGTGATCATCGGCTTCTTCGGGAAGAAGATGGGCGGCAAGGAGCACTATGTCGGCATCCTGGCAATCGGGGCCGGTCTGGCGATGTCCCTGATCGCGTTCGTCCAGCTCGCCGGAGGAAACGCGGCGGTCGAGGCGTCCTACACGTGGTTCAGATTCGATGACTCCCTCGAACTCGAGTTCGGAATGAACTACGACTTCCTGACCGGCGTCATGTTCGTGGTGGTGACCGCCATCTCGCTTCTCGTGCATGTCTATTCGATCGGGTATATGCACGGGGACAAGCGCTACACGTGGTTCTATGCAGCGCTTTCGCTCTTCACTGGTAGCATGCTCTTCCTCGTCATTGCGAACAACCTCATGCAGATGTTTGTTGGGTGGGAGCTGGTCGGTGTTTGCTCCTACTTCCTCATCGGCCACTACTGGGAGAACCCACCGAACTCCTCTGCAGCTATCAAGGCCTTCATCACCACCCGTATTGGAGATGTTGGTTTCCTCTTCGGTATCTTCGTCCTGTTCGTGGCCACGGGGACCTTTGACATCATCGAGATCAACCATCTCGCAGAGGAGGGCGAGTTGAGCGGCTCGATTGCAACCATCGGGGCGCTGTTACTGTTCTGCGGAGCAGTCGGGAAATCCGCCCAGGTGCCGCTCCACGTCTGGCTGCCGGATGCCATGGCGGGGCCGACGCCGGTTTCCGCGCTAATCCATGCAGCGACGATGGTGGTCGCCGGCGTCTATCTCGTCGCCCGCATGTTCATCCTGTTCGAGCACGCGGGATCTGCGCTGAACGTCGTGGCTATCGTGGCCTCGATCACGATGCTCCTCGCGGCGGCACTGGCACTGGTGCAGGACGACATCAAACGGGTGCTTGCCTATTCGACGGTGTCACAGCTCGCCTACATGTTGGCGGCCCTCGGAGTGGGCGCCTACACCGCCGGTGTGTTTCACCTCTTCACGCACGCCTTCTTCAAGGCTCTGCTGTTCCTCGGCGCAGGGTCCATCATCCATGCTGTGCATTCGAACAACATGAGCGACATGGGCGGGCTCCGTATGTATATGCCCCACACTTTCAAGACCTTCATCATCGGTTCGCTGGCTCTCGCCGGCATCTTTCCTTTGGCCGGCTTCTTCTCGAAGGACGAGATCGTCGGCCAAGCATTCCGTGCCGCGAGCGAGGAGGCTCAGGTCACCGCGGTGATCGTGTTTGCATCTGCGATCATCACCGCCTTCCTTACTGCGCTCTATATGACCCGTGCCTGTATCAAGACTTTCTTCGGCGAGTACAGAGGGCACGGAACTCCTCACGAGAGCCCGCCCTCCATGATTGTGCCCTTGTGGATCCTTGCGGGGGCCTCGCTCTCGGTGGGGCTTCTTGGTTTCCCGGTCGTGGGGCCGTTCGCCGATTGGATCAACGTGCCGGGCGAGACCCGGCACGGGTTCGAGACGCTCTACAACATCGTGCTCCCGCTGGCGTCCGTCGGCATCGCCGTGGCGGCGATCCGACTCGGATGGCTGCTCTTCTACTCAAACCGCAGGTCGTTCGATATTCTCTCTACTCGGTTTGCGTGGGTCTACCGGCTGCTCGAGAACAAGTACTACCTCGACGACATCTACCTGGGCGGAATCGTAAGGCCCGTCCAGTATCCGCTTGCGGCCTTCGCCTATTGGACCAACCAGCACGTCCTCGATGGGATCGTCAACGGGACGGCACATGCGACGGTGGGCGCAGGCCGGGGCGTGTACGGTGTCATCGACCAGCACGTCGTGGATTTGGCAGTGAACGGAGCGGCCGGTCTGACCGGGTTTTCAGGCGGTCTGCTCCGCTACATTCAGACCGGAAACGTGCAGCGTTACGCCGCCTTCTTGTTCATTGCCATCGCTGTTTTCGTCTCGCTCTTCGGATTGACCTAGAAGGGAGCCAGCACACTTATGGAGTGGCTTGATACCTGGGGGCTGAGCCTGGCAACGTTTCTGCCGATGGCTGGCGTCGTTGTTCTGCTCTTCGTCCCGGGGTCGATGGACGGAGTTGCGAAGGCCGTTGGGCTTCTGTTCACCGGAACAGCGTTGCTGGCCGGAATTGCCGTTGGTTTGCGCTTCGATTACGGCAACGCAGGCGCCATCCAGCTCGAGGTGAACGAACGCTGGGTACCGCAGATCGACGCTCGCTACCACGTCGGCATCGACGGGATCGCGCTGCCGCTGTTCGAGCTGTCTCTGCTGGTGTCGTTTCTCTGCATCGTCTATCTCCTGTGGCACGTCCCTTCACCCGGGAAGACCAAAGCTTTGGTAGCCCTTACCTTGTTGCTGGAGACCGGCATGACCGGGACCTTCATCTCGCTCGACCTCATTTTGTTCTTCATCTTCTGGGAGGTCGTCCTGGTCCCCATGTATTTCATGATCGGCATCTGGGGCGGCCCGAGGCGGGAATACGCGGCGGTGAAATTCTTTCTCTACACACTGTTCGGCTCGATCTTCATGTTGCTCGGATTCCTCGCCCTCTATTTCCAGGCCAACACCTTCGACATGATCGCTTTGAGAGAGCAGGGCAATCTCGGGTCGATCCTCGTCCAGAACTTGACCTTCGCCGGATTGTTCCTCGGCTTCGCCATCAAGGTCCCGATGTGGCCGTTCCACACCTGGTTGCCCGATGCCCACACCGAGGCGCCGACCATCGGGTCGGTGCTGCTGGCGGCCGTGATGCTGAAGATGGGCACCTACGGCTTTATCCGCATCGCCTATCCCATCCTGCCGGATGCGGCGGTGTACTTCGCTCCCGCCATCGGCATTCTCGCGGTGATAGCGATCATCTACGGAGCTCTTTGTTGCTTTGCACAATCCGATCTCAAGCGGCTGATTGCCTTTTCGTCGGTGGGCCATATGGGATTCGTCATGCTCGGAATCGCGACGGTTAGCGACCGGGGCATCAACGGCGCGATCTTCGGCATGGTCGCTCACGGGCTGATCACCGGAATGTTGTTCTTTCTCGCCGGTTCCATACACGAACGATTTCATACCCGTGAGATCGCAGCCCTGGGTGGAGTGCTCCAACAGATGCCCAGATTCGGGTCCATCCTGGTGTACGCGGGGATAGCGTCGCTCGGATTGCCGGGTCTCGCCGGCTTCTGGGGCGAGATGCTGGCGTTGCTCGGCTCCTACCAGCCCGGGGCGGGGCTCGACGAGGGACTGTTCCGCATCCTCATGGTGGGCGGCGGTATCGGCACCGTGCTCACCGCCGGCTATCTCTTGTGGACGATCCAGCGGGTCGCGATGGGCGCCGTTCCCGAGAAGTTCGCCGACGGCCACGGGCTCTTTGACGTTCATCCTCTCGAGTGGACCGCGTGGGCGCCGCTTCTCGTCCTCATCCTCGCCGCCGGGATCTATCCCCGAATGGTGCTCGGAGTGACCGACGGAGCGGTGCAGACGCTCCTCAAATCGTTCGGCGGTTAGTTGGGTGAAGCTCGTTCAGGGTGCTTTGATGTCCCCGGTCGACTGGCACGCGATCGCGCCGGAGCTTGTCCTGACGGCCTTTGCCTGTCTCGTCCTGATTGTCGATCTGTTCCTCGCCGAACGCGCCAAGTGGCTGGCGATGCCTCTGTCCGGAATCGGTATCGTGGCGACGGGAGCGGCCACGCTGTCGCTCGTCGGATCGGAGCGAACGACGTTGTCGGGTTCCTACGAGATCGACGCGTTCGCGCTTCTCCTCAAAGGGTTGTTCTGCGTGATCGGGTTCATCGTGCTGGCGATCTCGTTCGACTACTTCCGCTCGGGCATCCGCTACCAGGGTGAGTACTACTTTCTGCTGCTGTGCTCGCTGCTTGGCGGCCTGGTCATGTCGAGCGCTCGCGATCTGGTGACCATCTTCATCGCCATCGAGCTCATCAGCGTCCCAGGCTTCATCATGACCGGATTGCGCAAAGGCGATCCCAAGTCCAACGAGGCGTCTTTGAAGTTCTTTTTGTTCGGAGTGCTTTCGACCGCCGTGATGTTGTACGGGATGTCCCTGATCTACGGTGTCAGCGGCGGCGCCACCCATCTCGACCAGATTCGCGAGGCGATAGACGGCTCCGGCAACGAGCCGCTGGTGATGCTCAGCGTCTTCTTCGTCGTGGTCGGTTTCGGGTTCAAGGTCTCGGCCGTTCCGTTCCATTTCTGGGCCCCCGACACCTATGAGGGCGCGCCCTCGCCGGTGGCCGCTTTTCTGTCCACCGCCTCCAAGATCGGCGGGTTCGTCGGTCTGCTCGTCCTGATGTTCAAGGCCTTTCCCGAGGTTGCCGACGTCTGGCGCCCTGTTTTTGCCGTGTTGGCGACCCTGACGATGACCGTGGGCAACCTGATCGCCCTGAGGCAGCGTCACATCATCCGCCTGCTTGCCTATTCGGGGATTGCGCAGTCGGGTTACATCCTGGTTGCTCTTGCGCTAATAGACCCTAGCTCTCCCGGTGTGAGCCGTCAGGCGCTCGAGTCTGCGCTTGTCTACATCGCCATATACAGCGTGATGGACCTCGGCGCCTTTGCTGCCGCGGTTGCCTACGCCCGGCGCGGCGGAACCTACTTCATCGACGACTACGCGGGACTGTGGCAACGGAGCCCCGTCTTGGCCACGCTGCTCACCGGTTTCCTGTTGTCGTTGGCCGGCGCGCCGCCCATGGCGGGGGCCTGGGCCAAGCTGTTTGTCTTCCTTGCCGCCATCAACGCGCAGGTCTACTGGCTTGCGGTGGTCATGGGCGTCAACGCTGTGATCGCGGCGTGGTACTACCTTGCGGTCGTCAAGCGCATGTTCTTTGAGGCGCCGGAGCTCGACGGGCCCGTGGAGGTGCCTTATCTTCTCCGCGCGGTGATGGGGGTCGCAGCCCTGGCCCTGTTGGTGGTGTTCATCTATCCACCCGTGATCACCCAGTTGGCGGAGCACTCCATTCTCTAGGCGTGGCCGGAATGAGCGGCGCGCCGTTCGCCCACACGGTCCACTCGGCAAGGGTCCTCGAAGGCACCTCCTCGGCCTCCCACACGATCGCATGTGCGACCCGGGCGTCTGGTTGGACGCTGGCGCTCGCGAGCAGGATCGCCCCGGGCCCAAGGGTCCCCGGCGCCGCCCTCGCACCCGGTCCGAGGTAGTACCTTCCGTCTCCGGTGTCCCGGATCGCTCCGGGATAGGGGATCGGAGGCGGCGGCCCCGCTCCGCGGAGGAGGTCGCCGCTCGCCTGCAGGTAGCGCTCCGGCGTGCCCACGTCGAGTGCATAGCCGAAGTGCCGGTGAACGGCAACCTCGCCGCGGGCAACCAACGGCCCGATGAGGGCCTCGGCCAAGCCGAGAGGACGGGTATGCGGCAGGGGGCCGAGCACCGCACGGTCGAACACAGCAACGCCGATGAACCTGGCCCCTGCGGAGGCGGGGCGCGCCCGCCGGTCGACGAAAGCCGATGCAGCGTCTCCCGAAAGCTCGAGGTCGGCGCCGTCGCCGACGGGTATCACGGCAAGGGTGGCAGGTGCGCCGAGCCGTCTGTGCGTGGCCAGCAGGTCGGACGGGTCGAGATCGGTGAGCTCGTCTGCGTTCCATGTCAACACCCGGCCACCAAGATCTTCCCTGAGTGCCGCGAGCGTGCCCGCCGTCCCGTATGGATGTGGCTCTTCGATCACGAACCGGGCCTCTCCGGCATAGGGCTCGAGCCCGACCATGACCTGCGCCGCACGATAGGCGGTGACGACGACGACTTGACCTTGCCCCGCTGACAGAAGCGCCTGGAGGCCCCAGGCGGCCAACGGAATATCCAGCAGGGGCAGGCACGGCTTGGGAACGCGGTCGGTGAGGGGCTTCAGACGCTCCCCTCGTCCCGCCGCAAGCAGAACACAGGTCGAATCGGCCGGCACCAGGCCACCCTAAGAGCCCCCCGCCCGGCGGTATTCTTGTCGGCGCTGCAAGGCGGGATGCCCGAGCGGCCAAAGGGAGCGGTCTGTAAAATCGCCGGCTGATGCCTTCAGAGGTTCGAATCCTCTTCCCGCCACGGTTCCTGCCCCGCGCCCGGCATGGACGGTCGCGCCGGTCAGACCAGGGCGACCAGAGATGTCAGGGTGCGGCCGATCGGGCCTCTGAGCACGGCATGGGCCCTCCCGTCGTATCGGGTGGACTCCGCGTTGCAGATCACCAGCCTGGCGCCGGCCTGCAGCGCCCGCTGCGGCAGGTAGGCTGCCGGGAGCACCGACAGGGACGTCCCGATTGCCAGGAAGACATCGCACGCCGAAGCGGCTGCCTGTGCCTTTTCGAGGAGCCCGGCCACGAGCGGCTGACCAAACGAGATCGTCGCCGATTTCAACACCCCTCCGCATGCGATGCAGGAAGGGTCATCTTCCCCCGCCCGCACTCTTTCGAGGGCCGCCTCCATCGGTCTCCGCTCCCCACAGCTCATGCAGACGACGTCTCGCAGGGTGCCGTGAATCTCGATGACATTGCTCGCCGAGCTGCCGGCCCTTTGATGCAGACTGTCGATGTTCTGAGTGATGAGGGTGTGCAACCTTCCCTTGCGTTCCAGCTCGGCGAGCGCGACATGGCCCGCGTTGGGATCGGCCGAGCGCGACGGGTGCTCGGAGCGCACGCGCCACGCATCTACGCGCGCCTGCCGGCTGGCCATGTAGTGCTGAATCGAGGCGCGGCGCTGTGCGGCGGGATCCCTGGTCCACAAGCCGTCTGGACCTCGGAAGTCGGGGATGCCAGATTCGGTCGAGATACCGGCTCCGGTCAGTGCGGTGACCTTTTCAGCTTGCTCGAGCCATTCGGCGACGGCAGCGAGCTCGTCCGTCGTTATTCTCATGCCTCTTCTTATTGGTCTCCCGTTGCGACTGGTGGCCCCCCTAGACTAACGCCATGGTCCGGCGCGCACTCAGATGATCACCACCATGGTGGTTCTGCCTTCGCTAACCTTTCCGGTGAAGGAACTCCGTAAGATCGTAGCCATCCAGCACTACGAAGAACGAATGCTCTGTTGGTTGCTCGAGCTCGCCGATCCCGATGTGGCTATCGTATATGTGAGCTCGGTCCGCATCGATCCCGCCATCATCGACTACTACCTCTGGTTCCTCGACGATCCCATCGACGCGCGGAGGCGGCTGAACCTCATGTCGTTGGACGATGCAGAGCCCAGACCGTTGTCGGCGAAGCTGCTCGAGCGTCCGGAAATCCTCACCGACATTCGCCGGCTGGCCACCGGAGCACCACGCGCCTACGTGTGGCCGTTCAACGTCACGGCATTGGAAGCGGAGGTGGCGGGAGTCATCGAGGTTCCAATTTACGGCCCTCATCCGGATCTCATCCCGCTCGGGTCGAAGAGCGGTTCCCGCAACGTCGCCAGGGAGGCCGGCGTACCGGTTCTGCGTGGGGCGGAGGATCTCACCTCGGTCGAAGAGGTAGAGAGCGCACTGTTCAGGTTGAAGGGTGTTCTGTCTGCGGGCGCGAATGCGGTCATAAAGCTGAACAACGGTTTTTCAGGACAGGGCAATGCCATCGTCGAATTCGACAACCTGACCGCTCCACTGAATGGTTCCGGTGTGACCTTCTGTGCAAGCGAGGAATCGTGGGCGAGCTTCGAGGAAACGATCATCCGCGAGGGTGCGGTCGTCGAGGAGCTCGTGCGTGCACCCGGTGTGCTCTCGCCCAGCGTGCAGATGAAGATAACTCCCGATCACCGGCTCGAGATGCTTTCCACCCACGACCAGATCCTCGGCGGTCTCGAGGACCAGGTCTATCTTGGTTGCCGATTCCCGGCGCGCCGGCTCTATCGGACCGCGATTCAAGATCACGCCCGGCGCGTAGGCGAGGCTCTGGCGAAGAGAGGCGTAATCGGCTCTTTCGGCATCGACTTCATCGTCGTGCCCGACCGCGCCGAGCCGCGTATCTATGTTTCGGAGATCAACTTGCGTCTGGGCGGTACTTCACACCCTTTCTACATGGTCTCCAGATTGACCGACGGCCGATATGACGTCGGTTCCGGTCAGCTCACCGCAGAAGGGCGCGCCAAGTTCTACGTCGCGACCGACAACTTGAAGTCCACGAACCTGATCGGTCTGCCGGCATCGGAGGCCATCGTAGCCCTCGAGTGCCGGGGTCTCGGCTACAATCACACAAGCCGTACCGGCGCACTGCTGCATCTCCTCGGAGCGCTTGAAAGATACGGCAAGATCGGCGCTACGTGCATCGGAGATTCTCCGGCCGAAGCCGAAGCTCTGTATGCGGACGTGGTTCGGGCGCTCGAAGACGCCGTGCTCTGATTACGGGTTCTCGGGCGCGGGTGTTCTGTGATTACGGTGCAACGCAAGGGCGGAAAGAGCTTCGAGAACGACTCGATGCGCCACCGCCGCCGTTATGGTGGCTGGATCGTATGGAGGCGAAACCTCGACGACCTCCATCCCGGCCAAACCCCTTGCAAGCACGAGCCTTCGGACTGCGCCCAACAGCTCGTGCGATGACATCCCTCCCGGTTCGGGCGTACCGGTTCCCGGCGCGAATGCAGGGTCCAGTGCATCGACATCAACGGAGAGGAAGAGGGGTGCGTCGTCGGGGATCTCCTCGAGCACGCGTCCCACAACGGTCTGGATGCCTAGGTCTGCAATCTCTTCCATGCGGTGCCAGCGAATGCCGTTCGACCGCATCCAGTTGAACTCCGCCGGCAGCGGCCAGTAGCCTCGCAGACCCACCTGGATCAGTCTGGCGCCCTGCAGGATCTTCTCGTCGACCAGATGACGGAATGGGCTTCCGTGCGAGTACTTCACTCCCCAGATCTCCGTTGCGGTGTCTGCATGTGTGTCGAACTGCACGACAGCCAGCTCACCCGGACTGTAGTTGGCTGCGACCGCAGAGATGTTGGGATAGGCGATCGAGTGATCTCCGCCGAGCACGATCGGGACTGCATCTGCAGCGACGATCCTTGTTACGGCGGCGTTTATCCCAGCGTGGCTCGCGACTGCGTTGCCCGGCACCACGGACGCGTCGCCATGATCGACGACGGTGAGCTCGGCGAACGGGTCGACGCCAAGGTTTATGTTGTAGGCCTCGGGCGGGCCACCGCCGTCCCATGCGAGGCGAATAGCGCGCGGTCCGAAGCGCGTCCCGGGACGGTTGCTGACAAGGTCGTCCATCGGCGCGCCGAGGATGGCGACGTCGGCGCCCTCGAGCTCTTTGGCACCGAGCGCAAGGGGAAGCTTCTGAAAGGTGGCTCCGCCCGCATAGGCCGGCTCATCGGGGCGATTGACTTGCATCTCTCCTCCTCCATGACTTCGGAGAGACACGCTACCGCGTGGGGGCCTTCCCTCGTCTATAACAGGCGGAGCCCCCGGCCTTCAACGGGCCGAGAAGGCACTGGTAGGCTTTCATTGCAGGAGTTGTGGCGCGCCCCCTTAGCTCAGACGGCAGAGCGTCTCCATGGTAAGGAGAAGGTCCACGGTTCGATTCCGTGAGGGGGCTCCAGAGGAGTGCAGGTGGTCGGTCGCGATCATGAACCGACGAAATCGGGATCGAATCCGTATGGAAGCTCCAGGCGGTTGGAGGTCATCAAGATCCTGTTGGACAGAATGTCGCGCGTGGTCCCGTCGCCAACGATGGCCCCTTCATTCATCAGCAATGAACGCGGACAAAGCTCCAGCGCGTAGGGAAGGTCGTGAGAGACCATGAGCATGGTTAGGTCCAGACTCTTGAGGACATCGGCAAGCTCCCGTCTGGCGGCGGGGTCGAGATTGGAGGTGGGCTCGTCCAGGACCAGGATCTCGGGCTCCATGGCCAGGACTGTTGCAACCGCCACGCGTCTCCGCTGACCGAAACTTAGATGATGTGGAGGCCTATCCGAGTAGGCTTCCATGCCCACCGCTGTCAACGCCGACTTGACCCGTACGCCGGTCTCCTTGGCGGTCAGACCGAGGTTCCTTGGCCCGAAGGCAACATCTTCGAAGACCGTCGGCATGAAAAGCTGATCGTCCGGATCTTGGAACACGATTCCCACGCGCCGGCGTACCTCCCTCAGATGCTCCTTCGTGACTTCGAGCCCTCCAACAACCACACTCCCTGCGCTTGGCGTCAGGACGCCGTTCAGGTGCAACACCAATGTCGTCTTGCCGGCGCCGTTAGGGCCTAGCAGCGCCACGCGCTCTCCCCGCTCGATAACGACATCACAGCCGAAGAGCGCCTGGTGGCCATCGGGGTATGTGTAGTCAAGAGCGCGCACCTCGAGGGCATAGCTTCTCAACGCGTCGTCCAAGCCAAAGCTGCCACCATCGACGCGAGCACGGGCAGAGCAAGCGCCGCTGCCCATCGACTCACCGGGACCGTCGGGTCGTGATCGAGGGGCATCGACCCCGAATAGCCCCTGGACACCATCGCGAGGTAGACGCGCTCCCCTCGCTCAAACGATCTGATGAACAGCGTTCCGGCGGATGCCGCGATGGCGCGGGCCTGCCAGAACCAGCGGGGGTCGTGGCCGCGCGACTCGCGCGCGATCCTCATGCGGGTGATCTCGCCGGTGATCAGGTCCGCATAGCGCACCATGAAGCCCGCTATCGCGGTGATCAGCCGCGGCATGCGGAGGTGCTCGAGCCCGTGCAGGATATCGGCGATGGGTGTAGTGGCCCCGAGAAGGACCGTGGTGAACAGTCCCAGCGTCGCTTTGGCCAGTATGTTCCACGCGCCCCACAGCCCGTCGATCGAGAGCGAGACGCCGAGCACATCGAGCCGCTCGCCCCCTCCGATGAGCGGAAGGAAGAACGCGAAGAGCACGAACGGCGCCTCGACGAGGAGCCGCTTCGCAATGAACCGCGGTGATATCTGCGCGCGCCGCGCCACGCCGGCAAGCAGCAGGGCGTAGACGGCGTAGGCCCAAAACGCCTCAGGGGGCGTGGCGACCACTGCCAGGACGAACAGAAAGGCTGCCAAGACCTTGCATTGGGGGGCCAAGCGGTGGACGGGGCTGTCCCGGTGAACGAAGAGTCCGTGGGCGTGCCCGCCGCTCAGGGAGTCTCCTTCGGCACACCGGCCCCCTTGCGGTCCCTGAAGCTACGAAGTGCCCCGAACAGACCGAGGCCGACTCCGAAGGTGATTACTACTCCAATCAGCCCCGAGAGACCTTTGCCGGCTCTTTCGCCGTCCACGCCCGTGACCGCATACCCCGCAAGTGGACTGTCGTCGAGCGCGTGGGGCTTCTGCTGCTCGTCGAAGCCCTTGTCGATCGCCACCCTGTTGAGGCCGTCCGGACTGCTGCTCGCAAAGGGGCTGACGAGAAGGACGAGCCCGATCGCCAACAGCAACCCTGCGAGGACGAATACCTTCGAATTGTCCTTCAACCTTTACCTTTCCGTTGCTTTAAGCAGTCCGCATAACACCAGGAGCCATAAGGCCTGCCGCGCCGTAGACCAGGTCCGGGCGGGAGTTGAGGACGGCCCCTACGGTAGCGGCGGTGACGAGACCCTCTCCGATGCCGATCAATGAATGGAGGCCGACCATCGCAGTCGCGACCGTGGCCACGGATGCGTTGCCCGTGCCTCCCATCGCGTACTCAAGCGTGAAGAAGAGCGCCGACAGGGGGACCGAGATCGCCGCGACAATGCCTGCGGCCACGGCGATGGTTCCCTTCGTGGCGGGCATCACTCTTTTGAGGCCGGCGAACAGGGCGTAGCCGCCGAAGGAGGTGACAATGGCCATGTTGAGTATGTTCAGCCCCAACGCGGTCAGCCCTCCGTCCGCGAACAGGGCCTGGACCAGCAGCACGACGGCAACACAGAGGGCGCCGGCCCACGGGCCTACCAGCACTGCGGCGAGCACGCCGCCGAGCAAATGGCCGCTGGTGCCGCCGACAACGGGGAAGTTCAGCATCTGGACCGCGAATATGAACGCGGCCACGAGTCCGGCGAGGGGCACCTGTTTATCCTCCATCGCGGCGGCGGCCTTCTTCGAAGCCACACCCAGTCCCCCCGCCGCCACACCTCCGGCCGCCAGCGAAGTGCCTGCGTTGAAGAAGCCGTCGGGTATGTGCATGCGCTGCCTCCCTCGCAAGCGACAATTCCTGCATCATATCGTAGTTGCAAGGAATGGCAATTAGACCAGAACCGCACGCGAACCTCACCGGGCAAAGGCGATCTCGCATGGAGGCTCGGGAGGGTCAGGCTCCCTGCTTGGTCCGGCACCTCTCGCACAGGCCGGAGATCGCAAAGTGAGTGAGGTCTGCGGAGAAACCGTGTCGATCGAAAAGGAGCCGTTCCAGCGGTTGAACCTCGGATCGGGACAGGCTCTCGTTGCGGCCACAACCCGAGCAGGTCAGGTGTACGTGACCGGCTTCGGGGGCGCGATGGTACTCGACCCCGTCTTCGAAGTGCGCGTGCACGAGGACACCGAGCTCGTCGAGAAGGCCGAGGGTTCTGTATACGGTCGAGGCGTTGACTCCAGGAACCCGTCGGGCAACAAGGGTAGCCAGCCGGGTGGCGTTGATGTGGTCTTGCGTGCGCATCACCTCGGAGACGATCGCTCGCCGCTGGGGGGTGATCCTCAGCCCCTTCTGTCGCAGCATCTCCAGCACCCGTGCTGCCGACTGGTCGGTCTGCATCTGGCCTATGTTAGTTGCTGCGACTCTGCAACAGCATGCCTCCGTGCGATGGTCACCGGACATCCAAAGAGAGAGCACCATCCGGAAATCCTATGAAACCCGGAGCGGTGCGGCCGGCTGAAGCCTTTGATGCAGCCATTTTACCGCCTTGACTAAGGGTTTTCTCATGGCCTTCTCATGGTCACCTCATGTTGGTCGGCCAGATTGATGAGTGACAAGAGTTCCTTGACCTCACCAGCCTTTTTCATGCACGAGCGCGCCCGTGCACATCGCCACCTTTGTCACATCTCTCCCCGGGAACGCAGCGCTGTAGATAAGCTCATCTCCGCGGTCCTCATAGCCTTCGGGCAGGCTTGAGCCAACGGTCAAGTTATCTGCAATCGTGTACCTGGACAGCCACGAAGAGATGTCCTCGGGCGACACGCCATTGACCTTCATCCCGGCTTTATTGGTGAACAAGACGTTTGCGGAGCTGCTTTGGATGATGGTGCGCCCGTCCTCCACGTGGTCGAAGCGGCTTTCGATATCTGCAAACAGCTCGTTCTGACTGATCGGCCATCCGCCGGCTTGCAGAGGTGTCTGGCCGTGGTCGGCCGTGACGATGAGCACGTAGCTGTTTCGGCCTACCGAATGGTTGAGCCAGTCCACGAGGTCCCCTACGGCTGTATCGACGGATCGCACGACGTCGTTCATCTCACGGGAGATCATGTTCCACTTGTGCCCGGCGTGGTCGGGCGACTTGTAGTGGACATAGAAAAGGTCTGTAACGTCGTCTCGTCCGTATTTCTCACGCCGCAAGACGTCCAAGGCGATGTGCGTTTCCCAGGGACCGAGCACCGGGCTCTGGGCCGCCGTCAGCTCATCGAGTACATTTCCCTGCCATAGCCCGTCGGCCTGTCCGTCGGTTCGGTCCAGGATGTCTTCGTAAACGGGAAGGGGGTCTCCGCCGGCGTTGACGTAGGCCGGGAGTGAGTAGAACCTGCGATCCGTGGTGAAGCGTCCGCGCGCCGCAAGCAGTGCGGCGAAATCTCTGTCACCTCCGGGCAAAGCGGCCCCGTGGCCCAACATCCCCAGGGGGTAGTTGCCCGCAGCGATCAGCCCGACCTTGGGACGGTTGCCCATCGCCCTGTCCCAAAGATCCCCCACCGTAGGCGCACGCAGGTTTCTGTTGGGATCGAGTGGAATGACCTTGTCGTTGTCGAAGTCTCGGAATGCCCCGGTGACCTCACCACCGTCGGAACGCAGGACGATCGCAGGGACTCCGTGACGACGCGGCCAGGCTCCGGTCGAGAGGTTGGCGTGAATCGGAGGGGTGACCGACGGCGATGACCCCACCCTGACTCCCTGCAGGCTTGCTCCTTGGGACATTAGCTTCTGGAGGTGGGGCCAGGCGTCCGGCCACCGATTCAGGACGTTCCAACCTCCGCCGTCGATCGTCACGGTGAGAACCAGCTTGGGGGACGTCGCGGCCTTCGCCAAGATCCCGGAAAGGGGCGTACCCGCCGTCTTAGGCATCTCCAATCCGAGCAGCCGGGCGATGGTGGGTGCAACGTCCACGAACGAGACTCCGCCCGATGGGCCGAAATCGCCCACGCTCTTGATGAAGCCCGGCCCGTAGAAGACGAGCGGGACTTTTTGGAGATAGCCATAAGGGCCGGCGTGGCTGGTCGTGTACCAGGTGCCCATGTAGTTGCGCGGAGACGGGATGGTGATCAGGTCGGTCGATCTCGACCGGCCGGGTCGCCACCCACGATAAGTCTCCAGAGCCCACTGCCACGGCAGCTCGCACGCCTGCTTCATATAGGGCGAGCGAGGTGTGAACCTCCGCTCCCTCACTTCCGTGGACTGCCCGGCCGGCTTGGGCGCAGGGGCAAGATCCTCACCGCTGTGACTTCGAGAGAGCGGCGCGCCGGTTTTGACCCGGTCGGATCGCGCCGCATCGGAGCTCTGCCCGGCCAACGGCGCCATCGCGAACCATAGCCCGCCGGCCGCCACCGCGAGGAGGATCACCACCCTTATGGGTGACTCCATTCCCCCCACAGCGCGCCTCCTCGACAGGTTGCCGCCCTTCACGGCCACTACAATAAGCAATCTAAAGGCTACGCTCCGCGGCCGTCTGAATTTGGACCCCATCGAGCAGGGCCGGCGCCGGGAGTACGGGGTGAGGATCCTCGATATCATTGGGATGACGAGGCTCCCTGAAGTCCAAGGGCCTGGGGAAGATTCTCGATTGCCCGAGGCGGCGTAGCTCAGGGGCAGAGCAGGCGGCTCATAATCGCCGAGTCGGTGGTTCGAGTCCACCCGCCGCTACCACCGCCGACGACCCGTTCCGTTCGGGGTCGTCACTTTGGGACTGCAGGCTCAATCACCCGCCTCCACCGGCCGAAGACAAGGCCATGACTCTTCGTTATTGCTCTCGCTGCTCGGCCGAGGTGGCCACCGCGGACGGATTCTGCCGGCTGGGCCACTCGGTCAAGCTCGTTCCCCCCGTCCCATCGACGGGTGCCCTCCGGGACAAGTCGGGGCACAGCGACGAGAAGGCCACAACCGTATCGAGCACCGGGCCACCGCCCCCGCCCGAGCGACTTGACGTCACCCCGCTCGGCCGGTTCGGCGCCCTGTGGGATGAAGGGGACACGGATCGCCCCGGCGCGGACCCTATCGCCTCGTTTGCTCCCTACCCGCGCATGGACTGGGGCCCCCGGTGGCAGTGGCGGCGATCCCTGTCCAGGCGCCGCCGGGACTGAGCGGCCCGCGGCCCCTCGCTATACTGACTTTCCACCACGGACTGAATCTGGGAGAGAAAGCTTGGCGAGTGACCGGCGCGTCCACGTGACGCTCGAGTGCAGCGACTGCAAGAGGCGCAACTACATCACCGAAAAGAACCGCCAGAACAACCGCGACCGCATCGAGCTCAAGAAGTACTGCCGCTGGTGCCGGGGGCACACCGCCCACAAGGAGACCCGCTAGGCGTCTTTGGCGGTGCCGGCGGGCGCCGTCCCTAGGTGAGGGGTGGGACAGGATGCGAAGTCTCGGAGCAGGGGTGCGCAAGGCTGCGCAGACGGTGGAAACTCTGCTCGAGGATCCGGTCCAGTGTCTCGATTGGTTCCGCAACGGGCTCGAGATCGTCCGAGGGCTCCCCGGCGGGCGGGGCGAGAAGCTGTACCGTCCGAGCGACTCGCCGCAGAGGAGATTGCACGAGCTTCTCGGCGCCTCCTGGCCCTGCGGGTTCCAGGACGAGTTCGATTTACTCTGGGCATCGGTGGTGACCGCTCTCGAGGTTCAGGGCTCCGGGTTCGGCGAGCGTTATGACTCCGATGTCGCCCTGGCGCAGGTCAATTGGTGCTGCGTTCGCCACCTCCGCCCCGAGCGCGTGGTCGAGACGGGCGTTGCGAGGGGGGTGAACAGCCGCGTCATTCTGGAGGGTCTCGAGCGCAACGGGATCGGACATCTCTGGAGCATCGACCTGCCTCCGGTGCCCCAAGGCTGGCGCACGCAATCCGGGGCCGCCGTCACGGATGGTCTGAGAGGCCGGTGGACCTTCCTCGAGGGCTCCAGCAGGCGCCGGTTGGGGCCGCTGCTGGCCGATCTCGGGTCCGTCGACGTCTTTATCCACGACAGCCTTCATTCCGCCGCCAACATGCGCTTCGAGATGTCGACCGCATGGCCGCACGTGCGGCGCGGTGGCGTCATGCTCGCCGACGACATCGAGTCCAACCCGGCGTTTGCCCGGTTCACCCGGACGGTGCCCTCTTCCGCGGTGCTGGTGGCGCGCCAGGACGCGATGAAAGATGGCTTCTTCGGTGCGGTGGTCAAGGCCTGACGCGAGAGAAGCCCCCGGAATCCCGGGGGCTTCCTCCAGTCCGATTGAGGCGAGGCGGCCTCCTAGAAGTCCATGTCCCCGCCACCCGGCATGGCCGGTGCGCCCTCTTTCTCGGGCTTGTCGGCGATGATCGCCTCGGTCGTCAGGAACAGCCCGGCAATGGAAGCGGCGTTCTGAAGCGCGGAGCGGGTCACCTTGGCGGCATCCACGACACCGGCCTTGAACAGGTCCTCGTACTCGCCGGTCGCGGCGTTGAGGCCTTCGCCCGGTCCGAGCGTGCGGACCTTCTCGGTCACAACGCCGCCCTCGAGGCCGGCGTTCTGCGCTATCACCTTGAGGGGCTCCTCGAGGGCCCGGCTGACGATGCGGCCACCGGTCGCCTCGTCGCCGTCCAGCTCGAGCTTGCGGAGCGTTTCCTGACCGTGCAGGAGCGTGACGCCTCCTCCGGCCACCAGGCCTTCCTCGACCGCAGCCTTGGTGGTTTGGACTGCGTCCTCGATGCGGTGCTTCTTCTCCTTGAGCTCAACCTCGGTTGCAGCACCAACCTTGATCACTCCGACGCCGCCCGCCAGCTTGGCGAGGCGCTCCTGGAGCTTCTCGCGGTCGTAGTCCGAGTCGCTTCGATCGATCTCGGCCCTGATCTGACCGACCCTGCCCGAGATGTCGTCCGCCGACCCGCCGCCCTCGACGACCGTGGTGTCCTCCTTGGTGACAACGATCTTGCGGGCGGTTCCGAGCATGTCGAGAGTGACCGACTCGAGCTTGAGGCCGATCTCCTCGGAGATGACCTGGCCGCCGGTGAGGATCGCGATGTCCTGCAGCATTGCCTTGCGCCGGTCGCCGAAGCCGGGGGCCTTCACGGCCGCGGCCTTGAAGGTGCCGCGGATCTTGTTCACGACGATCGTTGCGAGAGCCTCACCCTCGAGGTCCTCGGCCACGATCAGGAGCGGCTTACCCGACTGCATGACCTTCTCGAGGATCGGGAGCAGGTCCCTCACCGCCGAGATCTTCTGGTTTGCGATGAGCACGTAGGGGTCGTCCATGACGGCCTCCATGCGCTCGGGGTCGGTCACGAAGTAGGGCGAAACGTAGCCCTTGTCGAAGCGCATTCCCTCGACGAGCTCGAGCTCGAGGCCGAAGGTGTTCGACTCCTCGACCGTGATGACTCCGTCCTTGCCGACCTTGTCCATCGCCTCGGCGATCGCTTCACCGATCTCGGGGTCGTTGTTCGCCGAGATCGACGCCACCTGGGAGATCTGGTCACGGCCCTCGACCTCGCGGGCGGAGGTCTTGATGTACTCGACCAGGGCCGCCACCGCCTTGTCGATCCCGCGCTTGAGGGCTATGGGGTTCGAGCCTGCCGCGACGTTCCGGAGGCCCTCGTGGACCATGGCCTGAGCGAGGACGGTGGCCGTCGTGGTCCCGTCACCGGCGACGTCATCGGTCTTCTTCGCCACCTCTTTGACGAGCTCGGCCCCTACGCTCTCGTACGGGTCCTCGAGCTCGATTTCTTTTGCAATCGAGACGCCGTCGTTTGTGATGGTCGGCGCCCCCCACTTCTTTTCGAGGACCACGTTGCGGCCCTTGGGGCCGAGCGTGACCTTGACTGCGTCTGCGAGCTGGTTCATCCCCCGCTCGAGAGCCCGTCTGGCCTCTTCGTGGAATTCGAGCGTCTTTGCCACTTGTACCTCCTAGGGAAGTTCACGTCCGTTAGCACTCTAACCTTCTGAGTGCTAACTCTAGCCCACCTCCCCCCTCCCGTGCAAGTCGTGGGTCCCGGGGGTTAGCCGTACCCGGCCGGCGTCCGGCCGGAAAAGGGACGGGGAAGTGAGGGAGGCCCGGGGGGTCTGGAGGAGGTCAGAGGCCTGCCGCCAGGGCCGCAGCAGTGACTGCCGCCAGCGCTGCGGAGTTCACGAGTCTGGGGGAGCGCCCCAGGGCGAGGTCCTCGAGGTGGGCGACGGTCGTGCCGGGGTCGCGGACGGGCCCCCGGTTGGCCCACGCTACCGCCACGCCACGTCCGAGCCCGAAGGGAGTGCACAGGGCGGCGCCCACAAGTGGATCGCCGCCGAGCACGGCTGCCGCCGCGACCGCCACGAACGTCCCGAAGGACAGGTAGGTGAGGAAGCCCGCTCCTAGAGCCAGCCCGTAGAGGAGGCCTGCAATGGGAGGTGAGAAGAATGTGCGCCACCAGGAGGGAACCTGGCCGCGGCGCGCCGGAAGTGGAACCGGCGCACCGGCCGATTCGCGCAGCGCATAGAGGGCGGCGATCGCCGCGAGCGCAAGGAGGCCCGACGCGCCCCAGGGCGCCCCGGCCAGCGCGCCCGTCAACCCCAGCACTCCACCGAGGACGGCGGCCGCCATCACCGCGCCGCCGATGTGGAGGGCCAGGGCCCACCGGTAGACCTTCCGCTCGTCCCCGTGGACCACGGGGTTGATGGTCTCCACCATCGAGAGGCCTCAGGGGCCGAACAGTGACGAGAGGCCGGCGACCAGCGAGGCGACCACGATGACCCCCACGAGAGGTGCGTTCAGCACGGGATGTTGGTGTCCCGATAGGTGATGCAGAAGACCCTGCGCCCCCCGAAGCAGTATCCGGTCAGGGACCCGTCGCCGTTGATGCGCGACCTCGAATAGGAACAGCAATCCACGATCCGACGGATCTGCCCGTGGCAGCAGCGGCTCCACCCGCCCTGGAGCACCGCACGTCCGGTCTTGGGAAACCTCGCGCGGACGACCTGCTCGCAGATCTTCCGCCGCCGCTGATCCCGGGAGGTGTAGATGCGACCTCGGTCATCTACTGGATAGCCGTACCTCGGGTGTACGGGGTACCCGGCCCGGTCGATGCGGGTGTGGGGCGCAAACGGATGCGGGCACGAGCCGGTGGTGTAGGTGTGCCCGCAGATATGGAACGCCTCCGCCCTGGAGGGATCGAGCGCCACTGCCACGAACGGACCGCCCACCAAGGCGACCACTCCGGCGCCGAGCCGTCCGAGGAACGACCTGCGGCTGGTCGTCCCGGCCAACCGCACCGACGCATCGCGGACCGCGCCCTCAAGCATCGAGCGCCGAGCTGCCCGTCCGGGCGTTGCGGTCGGCCGCGACGCGGCGGCCGGCGGTGTCGACCAGGCCTTCCATCTGTTCGAGGTTGTTGACGGTTCCCTTGGCCACGGCTGCTCCGGTGGGGTCGAGGACCACGACGTAGGGGGTCCCCGGCACCCCGAAGGCCCGTGCGATCTCGAGACCCGGCACGACCGGCACGCCGAGCCGGGCGTCGCCGAAGGCAGACAGGGTCTCCTCCCGGTCGGTGTCGGTCACGACGTAGGGCACGAGGCGACCCGCTCGCGCCACGGCTTCCACCGAAGGCAGCACCTGATGACATAGCCGGCAACCGGGGGAGACGAAGAGCAGCAGCTGAGCCTCGCCGGGACCCCCCAGAACGACGGTGCGGCCCCCGGCGTCGACGGTCTCGGTGGGCTGGGTGGACTCTTCGAGGGGCGGCCCCTCATCGTCCACTTCGAGCGCACCCCTGGACTCAACCCTGAGAAGCAGCGTCCCGATCTGCCGCGCCAGCGCAACCACCACCAGGCACAGGACGACCACCAGGATCCAGAGGACCACGTAAGAGGCGGCCCACCAGCCCTCCAACCCGACGTCCTCCCTTTCGTGGCGGACCGGCACCCGTGGGGAGAGGCTGGGCGCCGGGGTGCGTCCGTCTTCTCGATCGGTCGCCCACGTAAGATACGGCTTCCGATGCCCGACACTTTAGCCTTCGCTGCCGCCGTTTTGCTGGCCGCCATGTTTGCGTGGGCGGCCGCGGCGAAAGCCGTCTGGCCGGCCGGCTGGCGGGAGGCGGTCGGGGGCTTCGGCCTCGGGCAGCGGGCCGAGCCCCTCGTCTCCGTCGTGGTCCCGGTTGTCGAGCTGGCGGTCGCCCTGACCATCTTGTGGGCAAGCGCCCGGGCGGGCGCCGCCCTGGCCCTTGCGTTGTTAGCGGCCTTCTCTGCGGCCGTCGTGCGTGCCCGCTCGCGGCAGGGTGACCTGCTTCCGTGCGGGTGTTTCGGGCGGGCGACGGTGCGCGATTACCGGACGATGCTGGCGCGCAATGTCGTCGGGGGCGGCCTGGCCGCCGTGGTGCTCCTTGCCGGGGACCAGGCCGGGATCCTCGCCGCCGCGGGGGCCCCGTCGGGGCCCGAGCTGATCCCTGCGGCCCTCACCTGCCTCGGAACGGTCTTGGTGGGGTGGACCCTGTGGCGCGCCGGCGTGCTGCGCGGGGGCGGGAGACGGTGAAGAAGGCGGCTCTCCCAACGATTGTGGCCGTGTTGTCCCTTCTGGGTCCGGCGGCCCACGGCCGGCCGGCCGAGCTGCGGGACCCCAATGACACGCGCGGGCCCCTGGACATCAGGCGGGTGGAGCTCCGGGGAACAAAGGAGGCGCGTTTCAAGATAGCGACCGGGATGCGGTGGACCCCACGACGCATCCAGGATCGAGGCTATTTCCTGGTCCATCTGGACACCTTCGGGACCCCCCGTTTCGACCACTTCGCTCTGGTGCGCTCCCCCGGGCGGGGCCTGGAGGGCTCGTTGTGGCGGTCTCGCCGGGGACACGACCCCCGCCGGCTTCGGAGCATCCCGGCGCGCCACTCCGGCCCGCGGACGGCGGCCGTGCTGGTCCCCTTGCGCTCGGTGGCGCTCCGCCGGTCCCATTTCCGCTGGCGGGTGCAGACCCTGTGGAGCGGGTGGCCCTGCGACCGGACCTGCTTCGACCGTGCTCCCGGCCGCGGAGGGGTGCGCCGGCCCCTCGGCGCGCCCTAGGTTTTGGCGCCGCGGCTGGTCGTCCTCGGCTGGGACTCGGCCACCTGGGATGTGGCCGATCCACTCGTCGCCGAGGGACGCCTGCCTGTTCTGGGTGACCTGATGGCGCGCGGCTTCCGGGCGCCGCTGCGGTCGGTCTGGCCCCCTATGACCGACTGCGCGTGGACCTCGGCCTTTACCGGTACCAACCCCGGCCGGCACGGGATCTTCGGCTCCTGGTATCGGGCGCCGGGGGCCTACGCCTGCCGCTACTTCTCGTCCCGGGACCGCAAGGTCCCCGGTTTGTGGGAGATGGGCGCGGACATCCGATGGCTTGTCTGGAACGTCCCCATGACCTTTCCGCCCACCCCCGTGACCGGGGCGATGGTCGCGGGGTACGGCGCGCCGCGCGGGGCCGGAATCACCTGGCCACCGGCCTTCGGCCCCTCCCTGGGGCAGCGCTTCAGGCTCGACGACCTGCTCGACCGGGCGCCTCACGGGTCCCTCGAGGGTTACCTGGACGAGCTGTTGCGGGGGCTCGAGACGCAGGCCGAGGCCCTGCCGTGGGCGGCCGAGAGGGCGGGCGCCGACTGCGTAGTGGCCGTGTGGCCCCACATCGACCGGGTCCAGCACTTCTTCTGGCGCTTCCGCGGCACCGATCATCCTCTGGCCGGCGCCGTCGAACGCGTCTACAGGGCGATGGACCGCGCCACCGGAAGCCTCCTCGGTGCCTGGCCCGAGGCGGACGTGGTCGTGGTCAGCGACCATGGCGCCGGGCCCCTGCGCTCGGACGTCAACCTCGGCTCGTGGCTGGCCGGAGAGGGTTTTGCGTCCTACGGCCGGGCGCCGGGCCGGTCGCTGCTGAATCTCGTCTGGGCGCTGCCGCCGCCCGCCCGGCGGATGGGCAAGCGGCTTGTGCCGGGGCTGGCTCGCCGGGCGGTCGGCGCGACCCTCACCGGCCAGCTGGGTTCGTTTGAATGGGCCGACACCAAGGCGTTCGTGGGAGTCCACGGCGACCTGTGGCTGAATCTGGCCGGCCGTGAACCGCTGGGATGCGTTGCCGTCCGGGACGCGCCGGAGCTGCTTGCGGAGCTGCGCGCCCGGATCGGCGCGCTCGAGGATCCCGGCACCGGCGAGCGGCTGTTCGCAGGGGTGCACGCACGGAGAGAAATCTATTCGGGCCCCCAGAGTGCAAACGCTCCGGACCTGATGCTGGATGGGTGGTCGACCGGCTACAGGGTCGCCCCGGGGCGGGAGGCGTCCGAGGACACCCTGGTTGCGCCCGTCCCACTGTCCGGCGTGAGAGAGGCGTGGTCGGCCGATCACCGGCCGCTGGGCATTCTCGCTGCGGCGGGACCGAGGATCGCGCGAGGAGTCGCCCCGGAGCTGGCGCTCCCCGACGTCTGCCCGACGGCCCTGGTCCTCCTCGAGCAGCCGGTGCCCGAAGGTCTCGACGGGCGGGCGGCAATCGAGCTACTCGATGCCGATTGGCTCCGAGAACATCCGGTGAGGGCGGGCGCGCCGGTGGCCCCCAGGGATGCGGAAGGAGGCTACTCGGCCGAGGAGGCGGACTCCGTGGCCGCGCATCTCAAGGACCTGGGCTACATCGACTAATGCCTCGCACGCAAATCACCGACGCATTCGTTCTCGGTGCAGCGCTACTTACGCGACGAAAGAACTAGTTGTGCCTCGTCACGCAAATCACCGACGCATTCGTTCTCGGTGCCGGCGCTACTTTCGCCACGAGGCACTCAGCCCGATCGGTTTCAGCGCCGGGGCGCCGCGGCGTGTGACCTGCGCCTGATCCGGCGCACCATGATCCGGGAGACGACTATCCAGGCGAACGAGACCACGATGAGCAGGACACAGGCAATCGTGAGGGTAGGGTCGCGCAGGAACTCCTCCAGGGAGGTCTGCCGAATCGGAGCCAGTGCAAAGGCGGCCAGGGCAATCATGGATCTCACACCTACCCCTCGGTCTCGGGGGGTTCACACATGAGGGGCGATCTTGCGGCCAAGGGTAGCCTGCTGCGGGACTCGCTGGCGAGGCTCGGCGATGTCGTCGTTGCCTACTCGGGCGGGGTCGACTCGGCCTTGGTTGCGGCGACCGCTCACGAGGCCCTGGGTGAACGTTCGCTCGTCCTTACGGCCGTCTCCCCCTCCCTCGCCCGGCGCGAGCTCGACGCGGCGCGCTCTCTTGCCCGCGCCAACGGGTGGAACCATTCGATCGTGGCGACGCGGGAGGTGGCGCGCGAGGAGTACGCACAGAACAATCCAGACCGCTGCTATTGGTGTAAGACGGAGCTGTTCGAGGTTCTGGAGCCCATAGCCGAGCAACGAGGCGCCACCATCGTCGTCGGGACCAATTGCGACGACCTCGGTGATTACCGTCCCGGGCTCGAGGCGGCCCGCGAGCACGATGTCCGCGCCCCACTCGTCGACGCCGGACTCACCAAAGCCGACGTGCGCGCGCTCTCGGCCGAGCGTGGTCTTCCCACCGCCGACAAGCCGGCGTCGCCGTGCCTGGCGTCGCGCGTTGCCTACGGGGTCCGGGTGACGCCCGAGGGGCTGCGCCGGATCGACCGGGCTGAAGAGCTGGTCCGGTCGTTCGGGTTTGAGGTGCTGAGGGTGCGCGACCACGGGGATCTCGCTCGCATCGAGGTTCCTACCGAGGACATCGCCAAAGCCGCCCGGCTTGGCTCCGCCATCTCGGAGGGCCTGCAGGCACTCGGATTCAGCCACGTCGCCCTGGACCTGGGGGGCTTCCGTACGGGTTCGATGAACGCGGTGCTCGGCGCGCCGAGGATCGGCGCGCCCGATCCCTCCATCGCTCGGCAATAAGGGCGAGTCGAGAGCCTCCCGCCGCTCCGGCCGGCATCGGTCAAGCCGCTGGAGCAACGTCTGTAAGGGTTAGAGGGACACCACCGGACAGGTGAGCGTACGGGTGACCCCTTCGATCGTCTGGATCTTGGCGACCACCATTCGGCCGAGACTGTCCATACTGTCTGCGCTCGCCTGCACGATCACGTCGTAAGGCCCGGAGACATCGTCTGCCGCCTCGATGCCGTCGAGCTCTCGGATGTCTCGAGCGACTTGTGCGACATTGACTGCAGTCTGAATCAATATGTATGCCTTCACTTCGCCGGTCACCTGCCCTCCCGGGGTCGTGGAATGTTTTACGAAAACGAAAGCGAGCTCTGAATGGTTGTCTCAAGGGATTGTAAAGGAAGGCTGCAATTTCGAGTCTGCCGAGTCTCCGGCCACAGCCCACGAATCCGCAATGAAGTAGATTGCGTGCGGCGAGGCTCCGAGGCTGGTTGGTGACGAGATGCAGGCGGTACATGCAGCTGGCGGGATGCTCCTCTTCGGAGTTGCCGGGGTCTTTGCGCTTGCAGCCTGCGCCCTCACCATTCTCGGCGGTGCACGGCCGTGGTTGGAATGGGCGCGCCGAACCGTCACATTCCTGCTTCTGCTGCAGGTGTCCTTGGGCGCCCTGCTCTACGCTATGGGGGATCGCCCCGCCGAGGGCATCCATGTGCTGTACGGGGCGTTGGTCGCGGGGGTGATCCCGCTGGCCCAAGTCTTCTCCTCCGAAGCGCCCGCCAAAGCGCGCGCCGGCGTGCTCGCCGTCGCCGCCGTGGTCACCCTCGGACTCTTGTGGCGGCTTCTCGACACGGGAGGGGGTTAGGTGACGCGCTTCCGCCGGGTCGCGGCGGTGCTGCTCCTAGCCGTCCTGGCTACCGCCGGAAGCACGACCGTCGCCTCCGGCTTACGAGCGCAAGACGCGCCGCGCCGCTACACGGAGTCAGAGGTCGAGGCCGGACGGAGAACTTTCGAAGCCGGGTGTGCCTCCTGCCACGGGAACGGCGGCGAGGGCGGGCTGGGTCCCGACATCAGAGACGCCGGCGCCGCGGCGGCCCACTTCCAGCTCATCACCGGCCGCATGCCCCTGGCAGACCCGGACGCGCAGGCGGTGCGCAAGGAGCCCGCGTACTCCGAGACACAGATCGACCAGCTCGTCGCCTACGTCGCTTCCTTGGGCAACGGCCCGGCCATCCCCACGGTCGACCTCTCCGGCACGAACCTTTCCACCGGGGCCGAGCTGTTCATCGCCAACTGCTCACCCTGCCACGGCGCGACCGCGAACGGCGGCGCCACCGGTAGAGGCTCCCTTGCCCCGAGCCTCCACCCGTCCGAGCCTGTGATCGTCGCCGAGGCCATGATCACGGGTCCCGGTCAGATGCCCAACTTCGGCTTCGACGCCGCCACCCGCAACGAGATCATTCGCTATGTCCGCTACCTGCAGACCAGGCCAAACCCCGGGGGCGCCGACCTCGGCGGTATCGGCCCCGTGCCGGAGGGCTTTGCGGGGCTCGCCATCGGGATGGGTGCTCTCGTTTTGATTGCGTTGTTCATCGGCAAGGAACGAGCCCACGCGCGTGGCGGATTCGAATCGTGAGGACGCCGGCATCCATAACCGCTTCCTTCATCGTTTCGATGATCGCTTCGTTGGGCTTGCTGGCTGTCTACGTGCTCGGCGGGGGAGCGCAGCTCGAGGGCGTCCTGTTGGGCTTCGCGCTCGGAGGTCTCGGTTTGGGCCTTGCCATCTGGGCCACTTCTTACATGAACGTCCCCGAGGAGGTCGAAGAGCGCCACCTCATGAGCGAACCGGAGCCCGGCGCCGAAGACGACGACACGAGCACGCTTCCCGGAACGGAGGATCTCTCCCGTCGCAAGGTCCTGCTGCGCCTCCTCGCCGGAGCGGGCGGGACGCTTGCCGGCGCCCTTGCGATCCCGGCGTTCTCGCTTGGCCCCAACCCCGGCGACGACCTCTTCCGCTCGGGCTGGCTGGCCGGTGACCGCCTCGTGAACCTCGAGGGGAGGCCGGTAAGGCCGGCCGACATACCGGTTGAGGGGATCGAAACGGTGTTCCCCGAGGGCAAGGTCGGCCTGTCCGATGCCCAGACCGTCTTGATCAAGGTCGATCCGAGCGCCTTGAGGCTTCCGGAGGGACGGGTCAACTGGGCTCCGCAGGGATGCCTTGCCTACTCGAAGTTATGCACCCACGTCGGCTGCTCGGTGGGCCTCTACAGGTCGGCGGCGCAGCAGCTCCTCTGCCCCTGCCATCAGTCGACCTTCGACGTCCTCACCGGAGCGACACCGATCTTCGGGCCCGCGGCCCGCCCGCTCCCCCAGCTTCCGCTGGACATCGACGACGAGGGCTATCTGGTCGCGACGGGTGAATTCTCCGCGCCGGTCGGACCCGCCTTCTGGAACGTGGACCGAGGGCCATGACGGAGGTCACGCGACGATGATCAAGTGGGTCGAAAACCGCCTGCGCGTTGGGGGATGGGCGCGAAGGGGGCTCAACAAGATCTTTCCCGACCACTGGTCGTTCCTGCTCGGGGAGATATCGCTGTTCTCCTTCATCATCTTGGTGGCGACGGGTATCTTCCTTACCCTTTTCTACCGGCCGGACGCCACCCCGGTGATCTATGATGGCCCCTATCTGCCGCTCCAGGGTCAGGAGGTCTCGGCGGCTTACGAATCCGTCATGCGTTTGAGCTTCGAGGTCAGGGCGGGATTGGTAATGCGCCAGATCCACCACTGGACCGCCATCGTGTTCGTCGCCGCAGTCGTGGTCCACATGCTCAGGGTGTTCTTCACCGGCGCTTTCCGGCGCCCTCGTGAGCTGAACTGGCTCATCGGAGTAGGACTGTTGATCTTTGCAATCGGGATGGGGTTCACCGGGTATTCGCTTCCCGACGACCTTCTGTCGGGCAACGGGCTTCGAATCGCCTATTCGGTGATGTTGTCCATCCCGTTCGCCGGCCCCTACCTCGCTTCGTTGATATTCGGCGGGGAGTTCCCGGCCGAAGCGATCATCTCCCGTTTGTTCGTCATGCACATCATGCTGTTGCCCGCGTTGATCATCGGGCTCATCAGCGCGCACCTTGCGATTCTCGTGCGCCAGAAGCACGCTCAGTTCCGGGGCGCCGGAAGAACAGAACGCAACGTGGTCGGTAAGCCACTGTGGCCATCGCAGACGTTCAAGTCGCTGGCCCTTCTGTTCTTGACCGCGTCGGTCATGGCCTTCATGGGCGGCCTGCTGCAGATCAATCCCGTGTGGAACTACGGGCCTTTCAAGCCATACATAACAAGCGCCCCTTCTCAGCCGGACTGGTACGTGGGCTGGCTTGACGGCGGACTGAGGCTCTTTCCCGGCTGGGACATCAACGTTTTCGGAATCACAATTGCGGCTCCCTTTATCCCCGGCGTGCTCGTTCCCGGTTTGTTGTTCACCCTTCTCGCCCTGTGGCCCTTCATCGAAGCACGGCTGACCGGCGACCGCGCCGAACATCAGCTCTTGGATCATCCGCGTGACATGCCGCTTCGCACCGCAATCGGCGTTGCCGGGATTGTGTTCTTCACCGTGCTTACGCTCGAAGGTGGCGGCGACGTGCTTTCGATCACATTCAACATCCCGGTTGAGGCGATCACCAACTTCTTCAGAGCTGCTCTGTTCGTGCTCCCCGCCGCGGCCGGAATGTTGTCCTACCGGATCTGCCTGAACCTGCGGGGAACCGAGATCCACCCGTTCCGCCGCGCCCGGGGCGTGCGTTTACGGCGCACCGCCGAGGGTGGGTTCGAGGAGGTCTGAACCTCCCTCACGCCGTCAGCTGGGTGAGCCAGCCCCAGGTGGATGATGCTCCGAGCGCAAGGCCGGGGATCCACAGCCACGGCCCGAAGACGAGCCCGAGCCCGAGCAACAAGACCGCGAACGCGGCCGCAAGAGGCCAGATGCTCGACTCGGGAAAGCCCTCCTCCTCGAGCGCCAGCGGCGCCTCGGTCGGCTCTCCGCCCTGGGCGTCCTCGGCATCGAACGCGAAGTAACGACCGAACACCCCGGCCATACGCTTAAGACCGGTTCGAGGCGGCCTCGGTATGAGGTCCTCGGGGGTCTTCGGCTGGAAAGAGAGCCGCGCCGCAACGACGAAAAAGCCCGTGCCGACGGCTCCGAACAGCAGGAGCACGGTGCCTGCGACCTCATAGGAGACGAACCAGTAGATCGTGCCGATCACCAATAGGTAAACGGCGATGCGCAGGAAGAAACGGAGCTCCTCAACCACCGCGCCGCCCCTGCGGCTCGCCGCCAGCGCCGGTCTTCCAGCGATCCTGCCGGTCGTCGAAGACCGGTCGCTCCGAGTGAACCGGCGGGAGCCTGTGGAAGTTGTGGGGAGGGGGCGGCGAGCTCGTAGCCCACTCCAACGAATAGCCTCCCCAGGGGTCGTCTCCGGCCGGCTCGCCCCTTCTCATAGAAACGAAGAAATTGAGGAGGAAGACCGTGACGGCAAGGGCGAGAATCCCCGCGCCTACGGTCGCCAGAATATTTAGGGGCTGCCACCCGGAAGCGGCGGAGTAGTCGGAGATGCGCCGGTTCATGCCGTTGAGGCCCAGGACGTGCATGGGAAAGAACGTCATGTTGAAGCCGATGACGAGCAGCCAGAAGTGGAGCTTGCCGAGCTCCTCGTTCATCAAGCGTCCGCTGATCTTGGGGATCCAGTAATAGAAGGCGGCGAAGATCGCAAACACCGAACCACCGAACAGGACGTAGTGGAAATGCGCCACGACGTAGTAGGTGTCGTGCACGTGATAGTCAATCGGTGGCGAGGCCAGGAACACACCGGTGATTCCTCCGATGAGGAACATGAACAGGAACCCGACCGAGAAGAGCATCGGAGTCTGCATCGAGATGTTGCCCCGCCACATGGTGGCGATCCAGTTGAAGAACTTCACTCCGGTGGGCACGGCGATGATCATCGAGGTTGCGGCAAAGAACGGGTTGTTTACGGCGCCGGTGGTGAACATGTGGTGCGCCCACACAGACAGGCTGTAGCCACCGATCAGAAGCGTGGCGAATACGAAGCCCGAATAGCCGAACACCGGTTTGCGGCTGAACACCGGGATGATCTCGGTCACCACACCGAAGAACGGAAGGATCATGATGTAGACCTCCGGGTGTCCGAAGAACCAGAATAGGTGCTGCCACAGAATCGGATCCCCGCCGGCGCCGGGATCGAAGAAAAAGCCCCCTATCTGCCGGTCGATGTAGAGCATGGCGAAGGCAGCGGACAGCACCGGGAAAGTAAAAAGGATCAACCCGGAGGTGACGAGGATGTTCCAACAGAAGATCGGTATGCGAAACATCGTCATACCGGGCACGCGCATGCCGAAGATGGTCGCAATAAAGTTCACGGCGCCGAGAATCCCCGAGACCCCGCTTACCAAGAGCCCCACGATCCACAGGTCGACGCCGGCGCCGGGCGAGAAGGTGCTCAACGAAAGCGGTGCATAGCCCGTCCAGCCGACCGCCGCAGCGCCGCTTGCCGTCAGGAAGCCGGAGAAGGTGATCAGGCCGCCGGCGATATAGAGCCAGTAGGTGAACGCGTTTAGGCGCGGGTAGGCAACGTCCGGGGCGCCGATCTGCAGCGGCACGAAGTAATTCCCGAGCCCGATGGCGGTCGGAACGACGAAGAAGAAGACCATCCCGGTGCCATGCATCGTGAACAGCTCGTTGTATTCCTGATGCCCCACTATCTGCAAACCGGGCGCCGCCAGCTCGGCCCGTATCAACAGGGACAGAAGCCCCGAAAGCATGAAGAACCCGAAGGCGCTGACAAGGTAGAGAATTCCGATCTTCTTGTGGTCGGTGGTCGTGAGCCAGCCGACGACTCCGCCCCTGGGCAGGTCGTGCTGTGACGCAACGGCGGCGCCGCGCTCTCTCCGGTCAACCGTCGCCATCAGTCGTCCTTTGCTCCTCGAGCCAACCTTCGAACTGCGCCGGCGGCACGGCGTGAAGCACGAAGTTCATCTTCGAGTGCAGGAGGCCGCAGAACTCCGTGCATATCCCGCGATAGGTGCCGGCGTCGGAGATGGTCAGGCTGAGGGTGTTCTGCCGTCCCGGCACCATGTCCCGTTTGATCAGAAACCTCGGGACCCAGAAGGAATGCACGACGTCGGCGGAATCAAGGGTGAACGTAAGCGGCCGGCCTACGGGAAGCACGATTTCGGGCCGATCGTTGGCGTCGCCGATCACCTCGATACCGCTGTCTTCGTAGGTGAATCGCCAACCCCATTGATAGCCCTCCACGTTCACCGTCACCGAAGGGTCGGTACTGTCTGCGTTGACCTCGCCCAGGACTCCGGCGGACAGGATGAACAGGACGACAACCGTGATAAGTGGGATTGCGAACCAGGTAAGCTCTAGCTTCAGGTTCCTGTCGAACTGCTTGGGAAGGTCATCTCCCGGTTTGCCCCGGTAGCGAACGAGGCTCCATGTGATTAAACCCGTCACGAGCACGAAGACGAACGCGGCAACGAGGAAGAAGATCGAATAGAGGCGCTCGACACTCTCGCCCTGGATGTCGGCTGGCTCCGGGACACAGGCTGAGAGGGTGGCCGCAGCGCATGCCGCTAGGAGTATCAGGCGCTGCTTCGAGCTCACCCACGCAGCCTACAGGTACCGGCTCGGCGCTTGACTACCGGTAGTTGGTGAACTGCAGCGGAATCCCGAAGTCCTGCTCCTTGAGCTCGGTGATTACGTCCTGGAGGATGTCTTTCGATTTCGATGACACCCGGACCTGATCTCCCTGCACGGAGACCTGTGCTTTCACCTTGGTCCCCTTGATGTACTTCACGATCTCGCGAGCCTTGTCGGTCGAGATGCCCTGCGTTATCGAGATCTCCTGCCTGGCGGTTCCGCCGGCTGCAGGGGTGATATCGCCCCGCTGCAGGGATTTCAGTGGGACCCGGCGCTTGACCAACTTCTCCTCCAGTACCCTTACCGAATCCTTCACCTTCTGGTCGGTGTTGGATCTCGATTCGATGACCCAGCGCTCGCCTTCCTGCTTCAGGTCGAGACTCGACCCCGTCCCTTTGAAGTCGAAGCGCTGGGAGATCTCCCGGCGCGCTTGATCGAGTGCGTTTCGGACCTCTTGCAGGTCCACTTCGGAAACAACGTCGAACGATGCTTCTTTGGCCATGTCACATACCTACCCGTCCTCGAGGGTCTCTTCTGGGAACAGTGTCGCGGCTTCTTCCGCGCTGAGCTGCGGGGCGTCCGGGAGCGGGTCCGTAATGTACGGCCCCACCCATTTTGCATACCAGTCTACGAAGAGGTCGTCGGACCTCGCCTGCGCCAACAAACGGTCGACGAAGTCGGCGGCGGAGGACGCCCCCGGTTCGAAGACGACCCCGTAGCCCTGAGTGTTGAGCTGGTCGCCTGTGATCTCGAGTCCCTCTGTCCTGCTCACGACACCCATCAAGGCCAGGTCGGAGGCGGTGCCGGCGGCGACTTCGCCCCGCTTGACGGAGCGGGCGCAGTCTGCGGCGGTCCCTGATTCCACGACCTCGACGGTCGGGACGATCCCCTCCAGAGGGACCTCGGTCGGGGCGATGGCCGAACAGACCTTCTTGCCGGCGAGGTCATAGACGTCCCGCACCGGCGACCCCTCGGCCACAACCAGACGCTGGTGCCCCAGGTAATAGGGGTTGGTGAAAGTGGTCTCCCGCAAGATTGCGCTCGTGATCGGCGTTGACGGGAAGGCGATGTCGGCGCGCCCGTCCTCGACCATTTGCACCACCTCGCCTTCCGGCGCCGTGATGAAGCTGGCATCCACACCCAGACCCTCGGCGATCCATCGGCCGACGTCGACCGCAAGACCCCGGGGAGCTCCGTTGCGGGAGGTGAAGCTCAGCGGCGGGGCGCCGGCCGGGACGGCGACCACCAGTTGGCCGTCCTCCTGGATGGCACCCAGAAGAGAATCGGCATCGAACGAGGGCACCTGCCTCTCGTCCGCCTCCGGGGCCGGTACGCAACCCCCCAGCAGCGCAGCCGTGACCGCCCACAGGGCGGCCGTGCGAAAGATCCCCATAACCGGCGACGATTTCTACAGGTAGCCCAGAGAACCTAGGCGTTGACGGATCGCTTCGATCTCTTCCGGCGAGAGGGGGTCGACGTCCGACGAAGATTCTGTGGGGACGGGGGCCGCTTTCTGTGGGGTATGGCCTTCCGCATGGTGGTGGGAGGCGAGGTCACGCAGGACGTAGACGGCGAACTCGGTGACCGAGTGAAACCCCGATCCCTGGATCACCTGCTTGAGGCGTTCGTATAGTGGGCGAGGGATCTTGAGGGTGACGTAACTGTCCGGAGCGGCTTCGCGCTTCATGACACTCTTATAACACTCTCCGCTCGGCCCGCCCGGAAGGGCTGGGCGGGTCAAGCTGGCGAGGTTGCGGCCGACACATGACCTGAGAAAAGAATCTAACCGTCAAGTGGAGAGGTGGGGATACGTCAGTGCACATTCACCGGACTGCTCGGCGCGCCCGAGGGGCGTTTCAGAGGCCATTCGGGGCCGTCGTCGTGATCGTTGCCGCCGCTGCCGCCACGGTGCCGGCGGGCGCCTCTGCAGCGCCCGGCTCCGACCGCCGGGCCATCTCGATCCGGGTGCCGCAGACGCGGGCCGCGACCCTGCGTCCGGCGCCCGGTGTCCGGGCGCGCCTCGCGTGGCCCGCCACCCACGTTGGCTTTACATGGACCGGAGGACATGGTTCCCGGCTGCTGTATCGCACCTGGGCAGAGGCCGGGGGAGCGTCGCCATGGAGGCGGGTGCCGGAATCCCACGACATGGAGCAGCCGGACCGGCACTACAGCGCCATGCTCTCCGTCGCCCGCCCCAACTCGATCGAGTGGCGCTCCGACGGACCCAAGGCCGGGGTGGGCAGCGTGGAGCTGCATCTTCTGAACACCGTCGATGGGCGCCGGCAGGAGGTCGAGACCAATGCGGCCGAGCTTACCGGGTCGGGCACTCCGAACATCATCACGCGTGCCGAGTGGGGAGCGGATGAGTCGATCAAAAAGACCACGGCCGGCTGCGACAGGAGCTTCTGGCGCGCGCAACAGCTGTTCGTACATCACACCGCGGGGATGAACAACGACCCCCATCCCAAGGCGACCATGAGGGCCATCTACCACTACCACACGGTCACACGCGGTTGGTGCGACATCGGCTACAACTTCGTGATTGCCCCCGACGGCCGTCTTTTCGAGGGTCGCTGGGCGCGTCGGTACGCGCCGTGGGAGTTGCACACCGGCGAGACAATAGGCGGCAAGGCGGTGTCCGGGGCCCACGTGGCCGACTTCAACTCGGGAAGCGTCGGCGTGAGTCTCATGGGCAACCTCTCCACTACCACGCTTGGCCGGGCGGCGCGCCAAACCCTCGTCCGCCTGCTCGCCTGGGAGGCCGACAGGCGCAACCTCCACCCGCGGGGGATGCACACCTATCGAAACCCCGACACGGGTTTGACTCGGCGGCTCCACATCATCGCAGGCCACAGGGATGCAGGCCAGACCGAATGTCCCGGGAACCACCTCTACGACGTCCTGCCTGGTCTTCGCCGCAGGGTTGCGACCGCCATAGGTGACGGCAGGCAGAACAGCGGATTGTCACTGGATGGTCCGGACCGGGTTGTCTTCGGCGGGAACGTGCAGCTCACGGGCCGTCTGGCCACTCGTGCCGGGCGGGGCCTCGCCGGCCGCAGCGTGACGGTCTACAGACGGGATTCGGGCGCGCCCTGGAACGGGGGCACCAGGATGAAGACGCAGGATGCGGGCGGCCTGGGATTTCGGATCTCGCCGGCGAAGAATGTATCTTTCCGTGCCGTTTTCGCGGGCGGCCCCGAGACGTGGGGGGCCCAGAGCAGGACCAGGCGGATCCTCGTGGCACCCCGGGTGACGCTGGCGTTGGCCGGCGGGCGGATAGACGCCGGTGGTGTGCGGCGTTTCCCGGCCGACATCACGAGCGTCGCCGTGAGCGGCGCGGTGAAGCCGGCCCACCCGAAGGGCAGGGTCGTGGTCTCGGTCGAAAGAATTCAGCCCGACGGAGAGTGGCGCGAGCTCGGCCACGCCGCGCCGAGGCTCACCCCTGAGAGCCGTTACTCGACGGCCGTGGCGATTGCGCGCCCGGGGAGGTATCGGGCCGTCACGCGGATGGCGGCCGACGACGATCATGCCGCGGGGCGCAGCCCGAACCGAGGCTTTGTGGTCGACGGCCCCTAGGAGCTAGGAGAACCGCAGATCATCGAGAAGGCTCCCGCCACCGCCGTCCGTCGCTCCGCACGAGGTCGTCCGCCGACGGCGGCCCCCACGCGCCCGGTCGGTAGACGCCGGGCCGTCCGCCCTGCCCCCAGTAGGACTGGATGGGGTCGACGATCTCCCAGGCCTGCTCGATCTCGTCCGATCTGGTGAACAGCGTTGCATCGCCGAGCATGCAGTCCAGGAGCAGCCGCTCGTAGGCTTCGGGGGAGCCGGATCCCAGCTCGGTCTCGACGTCGAAATCCATCTCGACCGAGCGGACGTTGACTTCGGGGCCGGGAACCTTGGTGCCGAAGGTGAGCGAGATGCCCTCGTCGGGCTGCACGCGTATGACCAGCACGTTCGGCTCCAGTTCCTCAACGGCCGTCTTGGCAAAGAGCAGATGGGGGACTCTTTGGAATTCGATTGCGATCTCGGTCGCCTTCGAAGGAAGCATCTTGCCGGTGCGCAGGTAGAACGGCACGCCGGCCCAGCGCCAGTCGTCAACGAGCAGCTTCATTGCGACAAAAGTTTCCGTGGACGTTCGGGAATCGACATCGGGCTCGTCCCGATAACCCTCGTACTGACCACGCGAGGCAATGGACCCGGCTTCGTCCGGCGACCACCGTCTCACCCCGCGCAGCACCTGCACTTTTTCGTCCCGAATCGCGTTGGCGTCCCAGGCGACCGGGGGCTCCATCGCAACTAGGGCGAGAAGTTGGAGCAGGTGGTTCTGCGCTACGTCCCGCAGCGCGCCGGTTTGTTCGTAGAAACCGCCCCTCCCCCCGACGCCCAGAGTTTCTGCGACCGTTATCTGAACCGTGTTAACGTAACGCCGGTTCCAGATCGGCTCGAAGATGGCGTTCGCGAAGCGGAAGACGAGCAGGTTCTGGACCGTTTCTTTGCCGAGGTAATGGTCGATCCGGTAGATCTGGTCCTCGGAGTAGTTGGAACTCAGCAAGCTGTTGAGCTCACGCGCCGAAGCCAGATCGTGACCGAAGGGCTTCTCCACCACGAGCCGCTGCCATCCACCGGTGTCGAGCAACCCGGCTTTTGCAATCTGCTGCGCGATCGTGGAAAAGAACTGCGGCAAAGTGGCCATGTACCAGACGCGGTTCCCGTTCGTATTGCGTTCTTCGTCGATGGCATCCAGCTGCTTGCCTAAGTCGCGAAACAGGCCTTCGTCGTTGATGTCACCCGGGACGTAGTAGATATCCCGTTCGATCTCACACCACGTCTCCTCCGTCGGGGCGATCCGCGAGTGCTCTTCGACGCCCTCTCGCATCATCGATATGAACTCTTCGTTCGAGTAGTTGCTGCGCGAGGTTCCGACTATTGAGGTCTCGTCCGGAATCAGGCCCTCAGCCTGGAGATTGTGGAGGGCGGGAAGCAGCTTGCGCTTGGCGAGATCCCCGGAGGCGCCGAAGATGACCACGACGCAGGCCTCGGGGCGAATGTTTCGATTGGGACTCATGTCAGCACCTCTTTGTCGATAGCGTCGTGGCTGAGTTCATTGCACCCGTATCGAACGGACGGCGGGATGGTCCGTGTTGTCTTCGATCAGGCGCACTGTTCCCTCCCGGGCGGCTTCGGCTATTCCGGCCTCGTCATGGCGGCGCATGGCGTTGCTCCCATGGCGTCTGACCTCGGTGAGCCCCGGACGGATGACGAGAGCGGAGACGCTCCTGTCCCTCGCCTGTCCCAGGGAGCGCCGGAGCGATCGTGCAAAGATGCTGCGCACGGCTAATGCGGGCCATAACTTCGGATCCCGCGGGCTGGTCATGCCATCGAAACGATACCCCAAGGGAGCGATGCAAAGGATGGTGTCGCATCCCAGCTCGACCGCGACATCCAAGGAAGTCGTACTAACGACGCCCGCGTCGACGAACGGGCGGTTTCCTATCTGCACCGGCGGGAAGAAGCCGGGTATTGCGATCGCGGCCAGGACTGCATCGGCGAAAGGCACATCCTGCGTCCAGCGCTTGTCGAAGACGACTCGCCGGCCGGCCTCGAGGTCGACCGCACAGAGGTGGAGCCCCTGGCGCGGCCAGGCTCGCGGAAGATCGGCCTCGAGCCGCGCCCGGGTTGCTTCGAGCGAGTACATTCCGGGCGGAAACAATCCCCTGAGCCTGGCGCCGGATAGGTGGCCGCGCAGGCGGGGCGGCCGGATGCCGCGGGATGCGGCAACGGCAAGCACCGATCCTACTGCCCTTCGTACGTGTTCATCCATTGAGGTCCACAGTGGGTCGAAGCTGTGCAGCGAAGCCGCCTCGGTCTCGGCCGGTGACCTCGAGGGGTGCCGGCCGAAGGAGTACTCGTAGAAATCGGCCGCGGCCCACCCGGAGGCGAGGTAGGCGGCGACCAGGGCGCCGGCGCTGGTGCCTACTATGATCTCGGAGCCCTTGACGTGCACCCCGCAGTCGTCGAGCGCTTTCAGGACGCCCGCGTGGTAGCTGATGCCCACCAGTCCGCCGCCTCCGAGAACCAGGCCTGTTTTCATGCCACCCAAGCGTAGTCGCAGGGTGTGGGCGATATGGTGCGGTACCGAGTCGCGGGCGCAGGGTGTGGGCGACATGGTGCGGTACCGAGTCGCGGGCACTATCCTTGGCCTCCAAGGGCGTCGGCGGCGTCTTGTCGAGCAAAGAGAGAGGTAGGCGAGTCGGTGTCTTCTTGGTACCTCTATGTAGGCTTCCTTGCGTTTGTCATTGCGATGCTCCTGGTCGACCTCAAGTTCTTCGACGCCGAGAACGAAGAGACCCGGACCAAGCAGGCGGCGATTTGGGTGGGAGTGTGGATATCCTTCGCGGTGATCTTCGGGGGCATCATGTTCCTGTGGCAGGGGACCCAGGTTGGCGCCGAGTACTTCGCCGGTTACCTCATCGAGTACTCGCTGTCGGTCGACAACATGTTCGTGTTCGTGGTGATCTTTTCGTTCTTCCAGGTGCCACAGGAGTACCGGCACGAGGTCCTCTTCTATGGGATCCTCGGTGCCCTGATCTCGCGCGGCATATTCATTGCGCTGGGGGCGTCGCTGGTCAACAACTTCGAATGGATCATCTATATCTTCGGAGCCTTTCTCATCTACACCGCTTTCAAGATCGCCCGAGGCGCAGCCGAAGACATTCATCCCGACGAGAACCCTGTTCTGAATTGGTTCAAGAAGCACTTTCCCACCACTACGAAGTACGACAACGGCAACTTCTTTACGGTGGAGGACGGAAAGCGCGTTGCTACGCCTCTGCTCGTAACCTTGATCTCCATCGAAACAACCGACATCCTGTTTGCGGTCGATTCGATACCGGCGATCTTCGGCATCACCAAGGACCCTTTCGTAGTATTGACCTCAAATGTCTTTGCGATCCTTGGGCTGAGATCGCTTTACTTCGTGCTTGCGGGCGCCATGGAACGACTCCATCTCCTCCGCTACGGCCTTGGGGCAATCCTGGGCTTCGTCGGTGTGAAGATGCTGATCGAGTACTTCCACATCGAGGTCCCCATCTGGCTGTCGCTGCTGGTAATCGTGGGGGCGCTTGTGATTACCGCCGTGTTGTCGCTAAAGATCTCGCCTCCAAAAGACCAGGAGCCCGAGGCCGATTCCGGCGCCGAAGAGGACCCGGAAGCGGAGGAGCAGCAACCGGCCGATCACGCGAAGTAGCCAACTCGGGTCCTGATCACCGCGGTCTTCTCCTGTGGAGTGCTTATGGTTTGCCATCTTTGCACGAAGCGATCCGGGGTTGGCTCGCTTAGTCTGCTTTTGATGCAACGACGTCCGATCTCATTGCTCGGCGCACCTCTCGACCTCGGAGCAGCCCGGCGCGGGGTCGACATGGGCCCCAGCGCTCTGCGCTATGCCGAGCTCGAGGAGCACCTGACCCGTTTGGGACACGACGTGACCGACTTGGGCAACGTCGGTGCGGAGCTACCCGAGGTTGCGTCGGTGCTCGACAGGAGGGCACGCTACCTCCCGGCGATTCTCAGCTCCTGCTCGCAGATCGCCCGCCGCGTCGAGGCAATCGCGTCCGACGGGCGCATGCCGATCGTGTTGGGGGGCGATCACTCCATCGCCATGGGGACGCTCGCCGGTCTGAACGAGGTCTTCGGAACCGGAGGGCTGTTGTGGATCGATGCACACGGCGATCTCAACCGCCCCGAGACATCGCCGTCGGGAAACGTGCACGGCATGCCGCTGGCCGCCGCTCTCGGCAGATGTGGATTTTCGCTCGAGGGGCTTGGCTACCCTCCATGGGTTGACCCTCGCAGGGTCGCGCTTGTAGGGGTGCGAATGCTCGATCCAGGCGAGAAGGATCTCATCAAGGAGCTCGAGCTGTGCGCCCTGACGATGGCCGATGTCGACCGGCGCGGTATGTCCTCGATCATCGAGCAGGCCCTGGATGTGGTCTGTGGAGCGGGATACGTGCATATGTCCTTCGACGTCGATGTTTGTGACCCGGAGATCGCTCCGGGGGTCGGCACGCCCGTGAGGGGCGGGCTCGGATATCGCGAGACGCACCTGGCCATGGAGCTCCTGGCCGAGGCCGGCGTGCTTACCTCGATGGAGCTGGTCGAGGTGAACCCGGTCCTGGACAATGCCAACCTGACCGGTGAGCTCGCCGTCGAGATGGCGGGGAGCGCCCTGGGCGCGACGATCCTCTAGGCTCGCCCCCGCCCGCCCTGCTCGTCCGGTAGCGAACCCTGTCGCCAGTCCGGTATCCATGCGGAGGCGCTACCTCGATACTCTGGCGCATCATGAAAAGTGTAGGCATCATCGGGTTGCCCCACTCCGGGAAGACGACGTTGTTCACCGCTCTGACCAAGGCGGGAAGCGCCGGTGGTCGTTCGAACCAGGCCGTGGTCGGGGTCCCCGACGAGCGGATCGACGAGCTGGCCCGCATCGAGGCGTCCAGGAAGCGGGTGGCGTCCAGGGTGAGGTTCGTCGATGTCCCCGGAGGGCTCACCGCCAAGGGAATTGCGGAGTTCCGCAACATGGACGCTTTGTGCATCGTGGTGCGCTGCTTCGGAGCCGGCGCCGACCCCGGAGGCGAGCTCGGTGCGGTCGAAGCCGAGCTGGTGCTTGCCGACCTCGGGAGCCTCGAAAACGGTCTCGACAAGGTGCAGAAGAGGGCAAGGGGAAGCGCCGAAGGGAAGATCGAGGCCGGCGTCCTGGCCAGGTCATATTCGTGGCTGGAGGGTGAACGCCCCCTCCGGGAGGCGGACCTCGACGACGACGAGCTCAAGGTGCTCCGGGGCTACGGGCCGTTGACGCTCAAGCCGTGGATCCTGGTGGCGAACGTCGCCGAGGACGCTATGGGACCCGGCGCGCCGGAGGGTCTCCCGGAATCCGCCATCTCCATCAATGCGTCGCTCGAGGCGGAGGTTGCCGGCCTCGAGGACTCTGATGCGGCCGAGCTGCTCGAGGGCTTCGGAGTGGCGGAGCCGGGCCTGAGGAGGGTCATCGGAGCGTGCTACCGGGCGCTGGACCTCATCACCTTCCTGACCACCGGGACCGACGAGACGCGGGCGTGGGAGGTCCGGCGCGGCGCCAAGGCGCCGGAGGCCGCCGGGGTCATCCACAGCGATCTCGAGCGCGGTTTCATCCGGGCCGAGGTCGTCGCCTACGACGACCTTGTCCAGGCGGGCTCGTGGGACGAGGCCAAGGCGGGCGGGCGACTGCGGGTTGAGGGCAAGGGCTACACCGTTCGGGAAGGCGATGTGCTGAACATCCGGTTCGCGGTGTGAACGTGTCGCCCTCGGCGGGCCCACCGAAGCACGGCGCAGGCCGAGTGGGTCTGAGTGACAAGTATTCTCATCTCTGACGCAATTCGGCCCTGGAGTCGGGACAAGCTAGTTATAGCTAGATCAGGGCGCTTGCCCCCGAGCGGCGCGGGTCGTGGGCCGCGTCGACCGATCCGTCCCACGACACCGAGGCCGCCTGGACCGCCCCGAAATACATGTGGCGGTCGTCGTAGGGCCGCAGGACATGGTCGAGGGCGTCGCCCGGCAGGCCCGGCTCGTAGGACAGCGTTGGGCCCTCTGGGCGGGTCGGGTCGAGATGGGCGCGTGGGCCCGCAATGGCGACCGCAAGGGGCTCGTCGTCGATCGCCAACCGAACCAGGGTCTGTACGATGGCGCCCACGATGCGGCTTGCCCCGGGGGAGCCGAGCCCAACCGTACGGTCCGGGCCCGATGCGATCGTCGGGGTCATGTTGGAGTGAATACGCGCACGCGGAGGGCTTCGGTGGACGCCGAGAGGATTGAGCTCCTCCTCTCCCAATGAGTTGTTGAGCGGAATCCCGTGCACGACGAGCCCCGATCCGTAGCCTATGGATTCCGTCATCGAGCACACGTAGCCGTCGGAGTCGGCCGCCGACATGTGGGTTGTCGACGGAGAACCCATGCCGCTCGCAGCTTCGGCCCAAGCGTTGGCGACATCGGCCGGATCGCGGTAGCGCTCGCTGCGGTAATCGAGGGCCGTGCGTTCGCTCCTCACCAGGGAGCGCAGCCGCTCCACCGCATCGCCGGGCGGCGCGCCACTCATGAGCGCCAGCATGTGGGCAAGCACGACTCCGCCGACCGCGGGGGGCGGGTTGGTGGCCACACTCCACCCCCACGCCGGGGCCGTGATGGGAGCACGGACCTGCGCGCGGTATTCCGCGAGGTCGGCCGCCCCCAAGAACCCTCCCCCGGCCGCCACCGCAGATTCGACCTCGCGGGCGAGACCGTCGCGGTAGAAGACGCCCGGGCCCTCCTGGGCAACCTGCTCGAGAGCTTCCGCGAGCTCCGCCTGGACGAACGGCTCCCCCTCGCGCAGGGGCCTGTGGGCTCCGGCGGCTACGGTTCCCGAACCGAACAGCCTGCGCGCGCTTGGATGCAGGGACCAGATCCGGCTCCACGTCACCGAGAGGTAGTAAGCCGACGTCCTCGGAAAGGGAAGGCCCGAGCGCGCTGCCCCGATGGCCCTCTCGAACAGCGCCGCCCACTCGATGCGCCCGTGGCGCCTCCAGGCCTCGTAGACCGCGGCGAGCACTCCCGGCACGCCCACAGATCCGGCGCCCACACCCATGTGGATGCCATCTGCATAGTCCGGCAGGTATATCCGTCTGATCCCCTGGCCCCGCTCCCCGGGCGGCTCGAGGGGCATCGAAGCATTTCCGTCGATGATCTCGATATCACCCGACGGGGTCCGAAGTGCGATGAAGCCGGTGCCGCCCATGGACGCGAAGAAGGGCTCGGACACCCAGGCCATGACTGCGGCGGCAAGGCACGCGTCGACCGCGTTGCCGCCGGCCGAGGTGACGTCGGCGGCGGCCTCTGCGGCCAGCGGGCTCCCTGCTGCAATTCCCATCCGTGGAGGCATGGCCGAAGGTTAGCCTCCCCCCTCTAGACTTCAGGCAAATGCCTTCCACCGAACCCATGATCGTCGGAGCTCACGTGCCGTCGGAGGATCCTCTCGAGGCCGCCTCGATTCTGGGGACCGGGTGCATTCAGATGTTCGTGGGAGATCCCCAGTCGTGGAAGAAGCCGCCTCCGCGCGCCGACGCCGACAGGCTTCGCGCCTCGGATGTGATGATCTACGTGCATGCTCCCTATCTCATCAACGTAGCGTCGCCCAACAACCGCGTTCGCATCCCATCGCGCAAGATCCTCGCCGGCGCACTCGAGAGCGCCGAGGCGATCGGTGCGGCTGCCGTCATCGTTCACGCCGGACACGCCGAAGATGGCATCAACCGCGGCTTTCGCAGATGGAGGAAGGTGTTCGAGGAGCTCGAGAGCGCAGTGCCGATCCTCATCGAGAACACCGCCGGCGGGACGAACGCGATGGGTCGAAACATCGATGTCCTTGCGGAGCTGTGGGACCACCTGAAGGACTTCGACGTCGGCTTCTGCTTCGACACCTGTCACGCCCACGCTGCCGGGGAGGATCTCGGCGACGCCGTGCAGCGGGCGCGCCGGGCAACCGGACGGATCGATCTAATGCATGCGAACAGTTCGAGGGATGCGCCCGGGACGGGCGCCGACCGTCATGCCAACTTCGCCGACGGGACCATGGACCCCAATCTGATCGCCACGATGGTGGCCGCCTCCGGCGCGCCGGCGGTTATCTGTGAAACCCCCTGGCCGTCCATTGCCGGCGACGTCGAGTTCCTGAGGGAATGTCTGAGCCGCATCGATTGAAGCCGGCCGAAAATCTCAGTCTTAGTAAGGATGCAGCGCCTCAGTCGGCCACTCGGAGCAGCTTCTCCTGCACCCACCCGAGCCAGTGCAGGGTCACGAGAGCCGGCGCGCGCTCGTCGGCGGGGTCCACGTCCGCAGACATCAGCTCTTCGGTGACCTCCAGCCGGGCACCGATGGCCAACCGCAGGTCGGTAAGAACCGACAGCCATGCGTCGATGTCGGCTTCCTGAAGGGTCACGTCGAGCTGGCCCCCGGTTTCGAGGCTCCTGGACACCCTGTCCAGAGCAGAGCGCTTCGCCGCGCTGAGGTCATCTTCGGTTAGCGCCCTGAAGTCTGCCGCCTCCGCTGACGAAACGTGGGCGTCCGGAAACAAGCGTTGGACGACCGGATCCTCGGACACGTGCGCGTCCAGCATCGTGCGCATCTCAGCCGCAAGCCTGCGCAACGACTCGGCCTCGCCTTCGCTGAGTCGCACGCGTACCGATTTGCCCCGGGCCCGCTTGAACCTCAATCGCTTTTTGAGATCGTGGCCCACAAACCGTAAGCGTGGAGCCGGTAACAGTCCATCTCGGCCTTCTCGCGGGCCCCGCTTGACACCACGGCGCGGCCTCGATGATGCACATCGAGCATCAGCTTGGTCGCCTTGGCTTCCGAGTAACCGAAGAGTTTCTTGAACACCCATGTCACATAGGACATGAGATTGACGGGATCGTTCCACACGATCACGAGCCACGCTTTGTCCAGCCGGTCGGCGATGCGGGTTTCGTCGATGCGCTCTGGTGCTTCGGTTGGCGACGCCATGAGTACATGCTGCCATGAGGACGGCCCGGGGCTATCAGGGGACGCTACTTAACGGTAAGTAAGTTATCGGTTCACACAAAATCCAGAAACTTGCCTCATCGGCGTAACGCGACAGCGGCCCTTTGAGTCTGTAGGAGGAACGGCTCAATTTTCGAGGGGCTTGTTCTAGGCAAACTTGCTTTTCGCCCAAAGGGAGGTTCGCGTCAGCAATGGAGGTGAGCGTCATTACGGTTGACCTAATTGCCGACGCGACCGACGAGGCGTTGGCTGCCCTTGTCACGGAGGATTTCGACGCGTTCGGGGAATTGTACGGGCGTTACCTCTGTCCCGTCTACCGCTTCGTCCGTTCGCAGACTCCCGATGACAGCACCGCAGAGGACATCACCGCGCATGTCTTCTTCAAAGCGATCTCATCCGCAGGGACATTTCGGGCCGACGGGACCTACAAATCGTGGATCTTTCGAATCGCCCACAACGAGATCCATTCCTGGCGCAGCGGGAAAGCACGCTCGGTCGTCGCTCTCGAGGAGCTGCCCGAGAGCGTCGACCCCACTCCCTCGCCCATAGCTCAGGCGATCACACAGGAGGACAGGGGCATGGTGTGGCGAAAGGTGTCCGAGTTGCCCCCCGCGCAGAGAGAGGTCGTCGCCCTGAGGTATCTGCAGGATCTGGACGTCGAGGAGATATCCGGCATCACGGGAAGGAGCCGGGGGGCGGTGCGCATCCTGTTGCACAGAGCCCGCCTGAAGCTTCGGCACAGCATGGAAGGAGATGTGGGATAGATGGAGGTATACGAGACAAGGGTCCAAGAGGCTTTGGCCCGGCCCGTCCCCCGACCGGCGTTCTTCGACGAGCTGCTCGTGGCGCTCCGGGAGATGTGGGAGATCCCCATGGGTCCGGAAGCGGACGTCGAGAGAGGCCACAGTGGGCTCCTCATGGCCGGTTCGGTGGCGGCAGCGGCCGCCGGTATGGGCGTAGCCGGGGCGTGGTACGGCTTCAGGAAGCGGCATCGGCGTGGGAGCGTCGCATGAAGGCCGGATTGTGGCCGGGGCAGGGGATTCCGGCGCGCACCGTTCTAAAGGGCCTCCCCGCGGGTCATGGTCTGATCCGGGTGGCGAGGGAGATCCTGGGCTACGACCTGAGGCGCCGGGTCGAGATCGCCGGGCGGCGCGAAGGCGCTCTGCTCCCGACTGCGCTGGCCCAGCCCGCCATCTTCATCGCCGGGCTCATCTCCTGGGATGAACGCGCCGGGAACACCGGCTTCGCCGTCCTGGCCGGGCATAGTGTGGGCGAGTACGCGGCGCTTGTGGCAGGGGGAGCTTTGGCCGTCGAGGACGCGTTGGGGATCGTCAAGGTAAGAGCAGACGCAATGGAGGCCGCCAGCAAGTCGGTCGATACCGGAATGGCCGCCGTGCTCGGGCTCAGCCTCGAGCGCGTGTCCGCCATCGCCGATCAGGCGGGGGTTACGGTGGCCAACGACAACGCCCCGGGCCAGGTGGTGGTCGCAGGCGGTGAAGCCGCCCTGACCGAGGCGGCAACCCTGGTTCGCGCCGCTCGGGGGCGCTCGATCTTGCTCGAGACCGCAGGCGCCTTCCATACCGATGTAATGGCTTCGGCCGAGGCGCCCCTGAGGCGCGCCTTGGGGGACGTCCATATCCAGGAACCCTCCATTCCCGTGATCTCGAACCTGACGGCGCGTCCCTACGCCGACGTCGAGGCGATCCGGGACCTGCTCGGCCGCCAGCTCACCTCCCGAGTGCGCTTCCGGGAGTCGCTTGAGTGGATGTGGGCAGAGGGAGTGCGAGAGCTCGAGGACTTCGGTCCGGGGCAGGTCGCGGCCGGAATGGCCGCTCGTACGTTCAAACGGCTGGAGAGCTCGGAGGTCCCGGTAAATGCTTGATTCCGCCATGGCCGCACACGAAACCATATTCGCGGCGCCCGAAACCACAACCATGCTCGAGCGGGTCGTCGTGGCCCCATGCGCAGGGCGTTTCGCGCCGTTGTCTCCCGAGGACCTCTCGACCGACGGTGAGTGGGTCGAGCCGGGCCAGGTACTCGCCGAGATCGTCAAAGGGGGTAAGCGCGTTCCCGTCCGGTCGCCCTTCCGTGGATGGATTATGGGAATGCTGGCTCTCCCGGGGCAGCCGGTTCACCAAGGAGAAGCCCTTTTCTGGGTTTCGGGCCGGTGACGGGCGCCGCCATCACCGGATCGGGGATGGCGCTCCCGCCCTTGGAGCTCTCCAACGCAGACCTTGCGGTGCGTCTCGGGGTCGACGAGGAGAGCATCTTCACCCGCACCGGTATTCGCACCCGGCGCATTGCGGGCGATGGTGAAACCACCGCTTCTCTCGGAACCGAGGCCGCGCGCGGGGCGCTGAAGGCGTCGGGCGTCCCGGCCGAAGATCTGGACATGGTCATCGTCGCTACCTCGACCCCGGACTACCAGATGCCGTCGGCGGCATCACTCGTCCAGACGCGGCTGAACGCCCGAAGAGCCGGCGCCTACGACATCAACGCGGCCTGCTCCGGCTTTCTCTATGCGCTGGCGCAGGGGAGCGCTCTGGTCGAGGCGGAGATGGCCGAACGGGTGCTGGTGGTCGGCGCCGACACATTGACGCGGGTTACCGACGCCACCGACCCGAAGACCAGCATCATCTTCGGCGACGGCGCCGGCGCGGTCGTGGTCGAGAGAGTCGACGAGCCCACGAGATTGGGGCCCTTCAAGCTGTTGTCCGACGGTTCGCTGGCGCCGCTCCTTTACATCCCACCCGAAGACGGCGTGATGCGGATGCGGGGGCGGGAGGTCTACCGCCACGCCGTTGAGGGAATGGCGCAGGCCGTCCGCGATATCCTCGAGACCGCCGGCTTCACCATCGAAGATGTCGATGCCCTCGTTGCGCATCAGGCGAATGCCCGAATTCTCGAGGCCGTGGCTGCGCGGTTGGGACTGAAGAAGGAGCGGGTGCTGTCCACTATCGAGCGCGTGGGCAACACTTCCGCCGCCTCGATCCCGATCGAGCTTGCGCTTGCCTCCGAAGACGATCTTCTCGCCGACGACGATGTCGTGATCGTGACTGCTTTCGGCGCCGGATTCGCATGGGGCGCCGGGGTGGTCAGGTGGGGATCCGGCCACCCGAGGCCCCGTGTAGTCGCCGGTGACGGAACTGATGTCTGATTTCGTTGCCCTCGTCACCGGAGGGTCCCGCGGCATCGGCCGGGCTATCGCGATCGCCCTTGCCGAGGGCGGGCGGAGTGTGGCGATCAACTACCGCTCGGGCGCAGACGAGGCCAAGGAGACGCTGCGGCTCGTCCAGGCCGCGGGCGGTGACGGGGTATGCGTGCAGGGTGACGTGGGGGACTCTGCGGATGTCGACCGCTGCTTCAAGGAGGTCGAGGGCGCGCTGGGCCCGGTGGGGGTACTGGTGAACAACGCCGGCGTAAGAATGGACGGGCTCGCATTGAGCATGTCCGACGATGCATGGGAGAAGGTCATTCGTACGAACCTGTTCGGCACGTTCGCGTGCTGCAGGCGAGCGCTCAGGCCGATGGTCAGGGCGCGCTGGGGGCGGATCGTCAATATCACATCGATCACCGGGCTGCGCGGCAGCCCCGGCCAGGCCAACTATTCGGCTGCGAAGGCGGGTGTGATCGGGTTGACCAGAACCCTGGCGCGTGAAGTTGCCGGAAAGGGAATCACGGTGAACGCGGTTGCCCCGGGTTTGATAGAGACGGATCTGACTTCCGGTCTCCCGGCCGAACGGTTCGAGGCATTGGTGTCCGAGACGCCTCTTAAGAGGGCCGGGGCTCCCGAGGATGTCGCCGGTCTGGTGGCCTATCTCTGCTCGGACGGAGCCAACTATGTCACGGGAAGCACATTTGTCGCCGATGGGGGACTCACGGCGTAGACCGAAGCAGGACTACCAAGGATCGGTGCGGGGGCAATATGTCCACCGCCCCGAACTAAAAAGAGAGGAGCGAGGAGCATGGCCAACAGAGACGAGATATTCGGAGCACTGAAGGAGGGGCTGCTCGAGCGCGGCATCGACGAAGACAAGATCACCTACGAGGCCGACCTCGTGCGCGATCTCGGCCTCGACTCCCTCGACACGGTCGAGGTGACCATGGGGCTCGAAGAGCGCTTCGGTGTCGAGATCCCGGATACCGAGCTCGAAGATGTGGCCACCGTGTCCGATGCAGTGGGCCTGGTCGAAAAGAAGATGGCGGTTGGTGCATGACAGATGTTGTAGTAACCGGTCTCGGGGTCGTGGCCCCGATCGGAACCGGGACCGAGGCGTTCTGGGAAGGCCTCATGACCCGCCGCTCGGGCGTGAGGCTCATTCAGAGTTTCGACACCGAAGGTCTGGTCGTGCGGATAGGCGCGGAGGTCCTCGACTTCAACCCGGGCGGCCACATGCCGGTGCGCGAGGTGGGGCGGTCGGACCGCTACACACAGATGGCGATTGCCGCCGCGGATTTTGCTTGGGCGGACTCACACAGCGAAGGGGCGCACGATCCGGAACGCTGTGGGGTGATCATCGGTTCGGGCATCGGTGGACTGGCGACGATCGAAAAAGAGCACGGCGCCTTCATTACGGGTGGTCCTCGCCGGGTCAGCCCGTTGACCGTGCCGAAGATGATGGCCAACGCCGCATCCGGGGCGGTCGCCATGAAGTTCGGGGTCTTTGGCCCGAACTACTCGCCCGTGTCCGCCTGCGCGACGGCCGGGCACGCGATCGGCGAGGCCTACCGCGCCATCAGGTACGGATCGGCCGACGTCATGCTCGCGGGCGGAAGCGAGGCCGCGCTCACCCCCTTCGCACTGGCGGCTTTTACCCGGATGGGAGCGTTGTCGAAGCGCAACGATGAACCCGACCGAGCAAGCCGTCCATTCGACGCCGACCGAGAGGGTTTCGTGTTCGGTGAGGGGGCTGGTGTCCTGGTGCTCGAAAGCCGTGACTCGGCCGAGCGCAGGGGAGCCGAGGTCATGGCCGAGCTGGTCGGCTACGGCGCCTCGGCGGACGCCTATCACGTCACCCAACCCGACCCCAAAGGCCTCGGCGCCGAGCGCGCCATGCGCGCCGCGCTGGCCGACGCGGGCGCCGCGCCCGAGGAGGTCGCCTACATCAACGCCCACGGGACCGGCACGCCCTTCAACGACCGGATCGAAACGGTGGCGATCAAGAACGCGTTCGGGACCGAGGCGAAGCGCATCCCGGTCTCCTCCACCAAGTCACAGACGGGCCACCTCCTCGGAGCGGCGGGCGCGATCGAGGCTGCGGCGGTGGTCCTGGCGTTGCAGAAGGGGATCGTCCCCGGTACGAACAACCTGGACAAACCAGACCCCGAGTGCGACCTCGACTATGTTGCCGAGGGGCCACGGGAGGTCAAGCCCGGGCTTGCTCTGAGCAACAGCTTCGGCTTCGGCGGACAGAACTCGTGCTTGGCCTTCAGGCCGGCGTAGCGTGCTGGGCGTCGATGTCGTCGATGTCGCGCGCCTGAGCTCAAGCCTCGAGCGTTTTCCGGTGCTCGAGGAGCGGCTCTTCAGCGAGCAGGAGAGGTCCTACTGCCGCTCGTTCCCGGAGCCGGCGGAGCATTTCGCCGGGACCCTCGCGGCGAAGGAGGCGGTGATCAAGGCTTTGGGCCTCGGGCCGTTGGTGGCCTGGGCGCGCCGCATCGAGGTGAGCCGGAACGAGAATGGCGCGCCGAGTGTGGAGGTCCAGGGAAGCGAAGCGGCGCGCCGGGTCGAGATCTCCATCTCCCATGACGGGCCGGTCGCGGTGGCGGTGGCCCTCGATCTCGGGGCCCCCGGCCCTCCATAGGGTGCCTCGTAGCGCAAATCACCGACGCATGCAAGCGCCCCTGCATCGTCGATGGCTGCGTTGTTCGTCGCTCACGGACCTCCAGGTACACTCGCCTCCTCGCGTCTTGCCCTCGGCGCGCCGGAACGCTCTCGGTGCAGGCGCTACTCGCGCGACGAAGCACTAGCGGTCCATTGCGGCGTGAACCGGGTGGCCCCCGAACTCGTTGCGGAGCGCGGCCAGCAGCTTGTTCGAGAACGACTCATCCTGGCGAGAGGCGAAGCGCTTAAAGAGCGACAGGGCAATGGTCGGAGCGGGCACCGCGTTCTCGAGGGCGGTCTCTATCGTCCAGCGCCCCTCGCCGGAGTCCTCCACGTAGTCGTCCAGGCTGGAGAGATCGGGGTCCTTGGTGAGAGCGGAGGCGGCGAGGTCGAGCAGCCACGACTGCACGACGCTGCCGTGACGCCACAGCTCGGCGATCTGACCAAGGTCGAGGTCGAAATGGGCGCTGGAGCGCAACAGCTCGAAGCCCTCGCCGTAGGCTTGCATGAGCCCGTACTCGATGCCGTTGTGCATCATCTTGACGAAGTGACCAGCACCCGGGGGGCCGACGTGCGCGTACCCGTTCTCGGGTGCCAGGGTGGCGAAGATGGGCTCGAGGCGTTCGAAAGTGTCGTTCTCGGCGCCCACCATGATGCAGTAGCCGTTCTTGAGACCCCAGATTCCACCCGAGGTCCCGGCATCCGCAAACCCCACATGTTTCTTGGCGAGGTTGGCGGCGTGCTCCATGCTCTGGGTGTAGCGGGAGTTGCCCCCGTCGATCAGTGCATCCCCCGGCTCCAGAATCGGCGCCAGTGTGTCTATCGTGTCTGTTGTGATGGCTCCCGCCGGAACCATCACCCACACCGCCCTCGGCGCGCGGAGCTTACCGACGAGGTCGGCCAGCGAGTCTGCTCCGGTGGCGCCCTCTGTGACGGTCTTGGTGACCGCATCGGGGTTCACGTCGTAGACCACAACATCGTGATCGTCGCCGAGCAGGCGCGTAGTCATGTTGGCGCCCATCCGGCCCAGCCCCACCATCCCGATCTGCAAGGTGACCTCCTCGTGGTCGTGTGCCCGTGCACGGTACGGCCAGGCTAGCCGCATTGATGGATCCTCGAACCCGGGATGCTACGGTCGGGTGCTGCCGGAGGGTAACGAGGGGGAGCGTAGCCTTGCCGAATCCCGAGATACGTTCCATGCAACCCGGGGATTGGGATCGCGTGCGAGCGATATACGAGCAGGGGATCGCAACCGGAGATGCCACCTTCGAGACAGAGGCTCCGGACTGGGCCGGCTGGGACTGCTCGCATCTGGACCGGCTCCGGCTCGTCGCGTGCGTGAACGCCAAGGTGGAGGGGTGGGTCGCTCTTAGCCCGGTTTCGACTCGCTGTGTCTACGGTGGCGTTGCCGAGCTCAGCATCTATGTTGCGGCGGAAGCGCGCGGGGCCGGCCTCGGCCGGGCGTTGGTGTCGAGGTTGATCCCCGCGTCCGAGCTCGAGGGTTTCTGGACGATCGAGGCCGGTGTCTTTCCGGAGAATTCGGCGAGCATCGCTCTGCTCGAGGGGTCCGGGTTCCGGGTCGTCGGAACAAGAGAGAGGCTGGGGCGCTTACGCGGGCGATGGAGGGACGTCGTTCTCCTGGAGCGCCGGAGCTCGAATTAGACAAGTTGTACCTCGGTTGCGGTTCGCAGGGCGCTCTGCCGTTCCAGCTCGGCGTCGAGCTCGCCGCCGATGAGGATCGCAAGCGCGCTCAGGTAGAGCCACAGGATCAACACGACGACTCCACCAAGCTCCCCGTAAGTCTTGGCGTAGTTGCCCAAGCCTCCGACGTACACCGACAGTCCGATGGCGGCTACCAGCCATATGAAGGCGCCCACCAGGCCCCCGGGGGTCACCCATTTCCAATGCGGCGCGTCACGCTTGGGGCCGATGGCGTAGAAGATGGAAAACATCAAGATCAATGCGATCACGGTGATGGTCCAACCGAGGAGGTCGAAGAAGGTCGATTCCCCGAAGGAAAAGAATGGCGAGGGAACAGCCCCCAGGACGCCGGTGACGATGATCAGGGCGAAGGCGACCAGCCGCTTCATCACGAACTTTCTGTCCTCGGGTATGTCGTAGGCGATGTTCATTCCGGATTGCAGCGCAACCATGCCGGAAGAAGCACTCCACAACGCCACCGCGATTC
>JALZIQ010000073.1 GCA_030860205.1 Actinomycetota bacterium
ATCACATCGGCATGGGCAGAGGCCTGAATGGGACCCGAGTGATCCTGCTCGTGGCAGGTCGACAGATCCGCGTCCTCGATAAGGAAGGTGAACTGTTGCGGGAGCTCGTCCTCGATCCGAGCAGGGATTACCAGCCTCGGGGATCCGGCTAATGGGTCTAGGTGTCCACTATGCTCCGCGACACCCGTCCACGATGCCTCGCGACATCACACCGTGGGGGCGGCTGGACTCGAACCAGCGGCCGGGCGATTATGAGTCCACCGCTCCTCGAGTTGCCCTCAGCCGGAGGGTTCGGACCACCACAGATAGAAATTGGATAGAAATCGGATAGATCGTCGGTCTGCCAGTCCCGCTTGGCGAGTAGCAGGCCAGGCAATGGATTCTCAATCACGGACCCGACGCTCATGCGTGCGCGCCCAGGGCGACCTCGGAAGGCAAAACCTCCCGAGATAACCCAGGACCGTCCGAAACGCCAGGTCGTGCGCGTTCCCTTCTGGTACGAACCCCGCCCAGGAAACGAACCTGCGCATCATCCAAATCCTCACATCGAGGAAGCGGTGGATTGCAGTGGAGTTTCACGAGGTCCCCCCCGCGAAACCGCAGGTCGGGCAAGTTCGAATAGTGACCTGTTAGGAGCACAGACAAAAGGGGTGCGCGGCCCCCATCAGGGACGTCAGCTCGGGAACCAACGTCACCCTGATGGTCAGCTCGCGTTTGTTGGGGTGGTAACTTGCCTCAAAGTTGAGCGCGGCGAGTAGCTCGCGGAAGTCCTGATCGCTCACCAGCTCCCAGTCCACGTCCAGAAGCGGCAGAGCGGCAACGGGAGCCTCCGCCAACTCCGGATCGGGGACTTGGGCAGTCTCCTCCGCGGCCTCCAACACCCGCTGCTTCTTCCCCCTGATTCAAAGATGCCCAAGCGGCCATTGACGCTCGGGAGCGCGCTTACCGGCTGTTCCGGGAACGCGCCGACGCGGAGGGAGCCGCACGGACGGCTGCAGGTGTCGCCACGACCTTCTGGCGTTTCGAGTTGACCCCGCCGTTACCGCCGGATGGCTACAGCGGGCTCGCCGCGGGCTCGAAAACCGGCCCGGCTCGCCCGTAAGAGCTTGGCTCGACACAGTCGAGGTGGGCAGTCCGGCACCGCGCGGTGGTCAAGGCTACCGATGTCATGATTGGGTCATGAGCGACCGCGAGGAGTTCCTCACATGGGTTCGGTCGGCTCTCTGTGATGCAGAGGTGGCCATTCACAATGGTGACGCCGGACCGCGCCGTGCCATCTGGTCCCGCAACGACCCGGTGACCGTGCTCGGCGCCTGGAAGAACGCGAGTGGGCAGCAGGAGCTCGACGAGCTCTTCGCTCACCTCGCTGAAAACTTCTCGGACTGCACGTCGTACGAGTTCGAGCTCCTCGAAGCCGAGGTGCTGGGGGAGGCCGCGTACACCGTCGGCTTCGAGCACACCTCCGCGTCCGTCAACGGCGTGCCGCGCACCTATACCCTGCGCGCGACGCAGATCTACCGGCGTCAAGACGATGCGTGGAAGGTGGCGCACCGGCACGGGAGCGCGCCGCCGGAGTAACTGGCTGGGGCATCCCGATAGCGCTGCTCCATCACGCTCGACAAACCGTGACAGTGAGGGAAACTAGGACCAAGGTGATTTAGAGGTGCTTCGCAACGTCGCCTTTCCCACCCACTGGAAATCTGAAGAAAGGTGGAATTCATGACCCTCTGATACTTGACTCCGCGACTACGATTCACACGCTCGACCGGCCCCCCCACACCCCGGTCCGCCTCCGGGATTTTCTGGTGATCGCTAGCATCTCGCTGTCTCCGATATCACGTTGCAACTACCTGGGTTGGCGACCGACCCTTCAGTACCGTTCGTACGGCGTTCTTAAACGAGGCCTTTTTCTCAACTACGGAGGGCGTCCCGCCCTCTATGAGCATCCTCTCGTCATCCGCAGCAAGACGATTCACCCATTCCGGTTCAAATGAAGCAGCGCCCCCAATAGGACTTAGGAAGATCGATCGTTATGTAGCTACTTTCCTGTTATTGTTGCCACATGATAGAGGTTGGGGTTCGGGAGCTGAAAAACTCGCTCAGCAGTTACCTACGGAGAGTGCGGGAGGGAGAGGCGTTCGTGGTGACTGATAGAGGGGTGCCGGTTGCTCGGATGATTCCGGCTGACGTGCCTCATCAGATCGCCAAACTAATGGCTGAAGGTCGCGTCACGTGGTCCGGAAAGAAGTTCGTACCGCCCCGGAAGGTGCCGCGCCTGGGACCAGGGCCATCTCTAGCCGATTACATCGCTGAGGATCGCCGCTGAGGACCTACGTCGATTCGAGTGCCCTCGTAAAGGCATTCGTCCTCGAGGAACAGCGCGACGACGTACTCGATCTGTTGGCCGAGGCTACGATCGTAGCCACGTCTCGGATCACCTATGTCGAGTGCCGCGCCGCTCTGTCACGCGCCAGACGCGAGGGGCGACTGCAGCCGAAGGGTGAATCAATGGCAGTTCGCAATCTTGACGACCAGTGGCTTCAGCTACAGGTCGTGGAGCTTGATGAGATCCTGACCAAGGCGGCGGGCGAGTTGACGCGGCTTCATCCACTCCGAGCCGCTGATGCCATACACCTCGCGTCCGCGGACGTGATAGCAGAGGGGTCACGCGACGAGGTCCTGTTCGCGTGCTGGGACCGAAGGTTGTGGGAAGCAGCCGAGTCTTCAGGCTTCGTCGTCTCCCGATAACAAGTCCCTGACTCCTTGACACGCCGACTCCCAAGGCCGCCGCGGTCGTCAGGTCCGCTTGGCCGCAAGAGGCCTGCCAGCTCGTTCAGGAAATTCGAATTGTGTCCTGTTAGGGGCACTCCCTACATCTGTGCACCATCCTGGGAAAACGCTCGATTCTTTGGCGTTCGATGTGATCGCGAACACCGAGTCGTAGCCGAACGTCATGCGGCACGGCGCGTCACACCGCATGGTTGGAAACGCAGTCGGTGCCGGCAACGTACATCGGGTGGCCGGTGATCAATGGACCGACCGAACCGAGGCGGTGCTCAGTCACGAGCACGAGCAGCCTCCGAGCACTTGGCGGTCGACCGGAGGACATGCGGATTGACTCGACCACTCCTGCGTCAATCACGTCCGCAGTCGCCTCATCTTGCGCGACGGCCCCTCGTTACGTTTCGGCCTCGATCAGCTCCTTGATCCTTCCGGCGCTTCGTTGGATCAAACCTTCGATATGGTCCTTCATCGACTCATCGATCGGCATCTCGGCGGCGATCGTCAATCGCGTTCGGTTCTCGCCCATCTCCTCGAAAGTGGCCCTGCCATGGATCTCCATGGGTCCATCTCGCGTGACCATCCCCATGGAGCGGTTTGGCTCCCACTCCACCACCTCCATCGTTCCCTCGACGGGAGTGCCTGAGCGGCTATTGCGTCTTTGGATCACCGTTCCAGCACCGATCGGGGCCTCGGAGTCAAGCCAGAGTTCGATGTCGGGGTCCCAGCGAGGATGGTTGCGAACATGGTCTTCGGCAAAGAACTTGAAGACAACGGGCACTGGACGCTCGATCTCCTCAGACACTTCAATCCGTACCGTCATTTGTCCTCCTTTCAGGAATGGTGTGCAATCCAAATGGCGATTCCCAGGGCGCTACTCCCCGAGAATCGTGCGCGAAGAGCACGCTGGACAGCGTCGCAGCTGCTATCTCACATTCGTACGGGTGAACCCGCCTTCGTGCACGGGCATCCGGATCACCTCGACTCCCGGCTCGTCCCACTTCGAGAGTTCGGCCGCGAGCGCATCGGAAATCGGCCCGTAGTACTGGTCGCTGAACGGCATCTCGAGATAGTCGAAAGCGGTCGCGAAGTGCTTCGCGTTGACCTGCTGGTGGAACTCCATCGACGCCGAGTCAGGGTGGAGCTGGATGACCGTCAGCTTGCTGCCCTCTTCGTCGAGGAAGTAGTGGAACGCGATCAGCCTCGGTTCGTTCGTCTCGACGAAGTCGACGAGATCGGCTAGGCGTTTGCGCGCCTCCTCGAGCTTGCCGGGCTTGATCGAATAGGTCCCCACGTAAATGAGCGGCCCTACCATCGCACTCTCCTTCCGTCGTATCTTCTCGGCCTCTCGCGGGAGGCACCTCCACAACCCGCGTGACTGACATACTGGATCAAGCCGCTAACGACTCGCTAACGCTGGGGGAGAACAGAGGAGATGGAGTTCCGGATCCTGGGCTCCATGGACGTCATGGTCGGGGATCGGCGCGTCGAGCTGCCTTCGGGACGGGCACGCGCACTGCTGGCGTTGTTGATTCTCGACGCCGGCCAGCCCATCGCCGCCGAGCGGCTGATCGACGAGCTGTGGGGCGAGCATCCTCCTGCAACTGCGGCTACGGTCGTGCAGGGCCTTGTCTCTCGACTCCGCAAAGCGCTCGAGCCGAGCCGCCCAAAGGGCGCGCCTGCCGAAATCCTTGAGACGGTGGGCTTCGGCTATCGGCTTGCGATCGATACGTCGGCGGTCGATGCCCACCAGTTCACACGCTTGGTCGACCAGGCCCGGGCCGCCTCGCCAGAGGTTCGTGCCGCCCGACTGTCGACCGCGCTCGGATTGTGGCGCGGCCCTGCGCTCGCGGACTTCGCCTACGAACCGTTCACTCAGCGCGCGATCGCAACCCTCGAGGAGACTCGCATCGAAGCGATCGAGCTTCGATGCGAAGCCGAGCTGGCTCTGGGGCGCGACTCCGCACTCGTCGCAGACCTGGAAGCCGCGATCGCAGCGCACCCCTTCCGCGAGCGGCTCCGCGGGTTCCTCATGATCGCGCTCTACCGCGCGGGCCGGCAGGCTGAGGCTCTCGAGGTGTACCGCGCTGCACGCACCTTCCTGCTCGAGGAGATGGGATTGGAACCCGGGCCGGCGCTGCGCGAGCTCGAGGGAGCGATCCTGCGACAAGATCCCACCCTCGAGCTCGAACGGACGCCCTCGCGAGCGCGCGCCGGCGACTCTTCCTGGGTGCCGCACGAGCGCAGGCAGGCGACGATCGTGGTCGTTGATGTTGCGCCGGACGCGGATCAGAGCGTCGATGCCGAAGCTGTGATGCGTGCCGGCGGTCGCGCGGCGACAGTGGCGAGCGACGTGCTGGGACGCTATGGGGGGCGTATCGAACGCTCCCCCGGAGACCGGCTGGTGGCGTTCTTCGGGTTCCCGCTGGCGCACGAGGATGACACTCTGCGCGCCGTCAACGCCGCGCTCGATCTCCTAACGACCGTACATCGGCTCAACGACGGATCCACGCACCGAGCGGTGAGGTACCGCGCCCGCGTCGGCCTTGAGACCGGCGAGGTCATCGTCGGTCCCGGTTCGTCGCTGGCCGACGCGGTGCGGGGCCCCGTGGTGTCCGCGGCGGACCGGCTTCAACACGCCGCGCCCGACGCCGAGATCCTCGTGGGCCCGGGCGCGCAGCGGCTGCTGCGGGGCGCCGTGATCATGGGTCCCGCGGAGATCACATCGGGCCAGGCCATAAAGGCATGGCGCGTGCTCGAAGTGGTCGCGCAGGCGCAGGCGATCCCTCGCACGTTCGATGCTCCGATGATCGGACGGCAATCAGAACTCACGCGACTGCGATCAGCGTTTCGTCGTGCGCGGCGCACCGGTTTCGTTGTGCCGGTGACCATCGTCGGCGACGCTGGGATAGGAAAATCCCGCCTGGCTCGAGAGGTGATCGCTACGCTCGGGGACGACGCATGCGCGATCGCGCTGCGGTGCCCACCGCCTGGGGACGCGATGGGCTTCTACCCCGTTCGACAGGCGGTCGTGGAAGCGGCCGGCATCCAAGGCTGGCGTGGTCTGCACGACCTGCTCGTCGAAGCGCATGATGGCGCGCACGCCGTCCCGGTCGTCGCGGACGCGATCGCCCTCCGTTCGCCGCCGGCGCCGGCCGCGGAACTCCTCGCGCCGCTGCAGCTGTTGTTCGAGACACTTGCGCGGCAGTATCCGCTGGTCGTCGTCCTCGAAGATCTGCATTGGGCCGACGCTGCATTCCGCGAGGCGACGGATGTGCTCGCGCGGGAGGCCGGCGGGCCGATATTGCTGTTGTGCCTGACACGGCCGGATGCGTTCGACGATAGACCGGCATGGGGCGAGATCGTGGCCCTCGAGCCGCTCGAGTCCGGGGACATCGCCCGGCTGTCGATCGAGCGCGCGGGCAGGCTCGCGGATAGGTCGTTGCGACGGATCGTCGCTCTCTCGCACGGTAACCCGCTCTTCGCCGAGCAGCTCCTCGCGACGCTTGACGGCGGTGACTTGGATACGATCCCCGCCTCGCTCGCCGGCCTGTTGTCGATGCGTCTCGACCGCCTGGGACCGGGCGAGCGGGACGTCCTGCGCGTGGCCGCGATTGCCGGTATCGATGTCGAAATCGGCGTTGTAGAGGCGCTCCTCACCGCCGGGGCGCGCCCGTTCCTGGACCGGCATCTCAAGACGCTTGAACGGAGGCGGCTGATCGAGCGTATCGGACCCGGCGCCTTTAGGTTCGCGCACCCCCTGATCCAGATGGCGACGTACCAGACCATGACCCGAGACGATCGCGAGAGCATGCAGCAGGCTCTTACCGCGCACCTAGACCACGAGCGAGCAAAGAGTCCGACTCCACTCGTTGAGTGAAGTCTTGTGAGTGCCCAGCACGCCCCATTCCCATTCCGGCACCCACACGCTCGGACCAGCGTGTCCTTGTTCAGCGTGCCCAAGGAGATTTGGGTATCTTGAAGTTTCCTTGGACAACCAAGCGGCGGGGCAAATCCGCAGGTCCTTCCTGCACAGATGTAGGGAGTGCCCCGCCGGGGGCACGAACTCAGCGTCTTCAAAGATCCACTGCTCAGGGGATAGAGACGGTCACTCCGGCCTCCGGAGCGAGGTGCGCGTGCCATAGAAGCACTCAGCAGCGACACCAGTCCCCGTGGTACCGATCAGCTCAGCTTCGTAGCGATGAATCCTCCCGACTTGTGCCGCCGTAGGCTATTCGGGGTCCGCGCCCCAATCCGGAACGTATTCACGCAGGTTCGGAGTGTTCGTGACATTCGTCAGTCCCGTGCCGTCGGCATTCATCACGAAGATATCCGTGTTGTTGAAGAACGGTTGGATGCCGGGTGCATGCCAGAACGCGATCCTCGTACCATCAGGCGACCATTCTGGATTGAGATTGTTACCGAATCGATGCGTAATCTGCTCGACCTCACCGGTAGCAACGGTCAACACGAAGATGTCGCTGTGGGGCCTCCCGGGCGGGCACTCGAAACAGTGGTTGTTCACGAACGCGATCCGTGTACCGTCTGGGGACCAGTCTGCTTGACCCGCATTAATGTGGTCTGCAGTCAGCTTTTCTAGCTCGCTGCCATCCGTGTTCATGGTGTAGAGAGCTGAGGACCCACTTCGCAGGCTGGTAAAGACGATCCGACTGCCGTCGGGCGAGAAGTCGGGCCAGATATCGGCCGAGGGATGCGTCGTAAGTTGCGTGACGTTCGAGCCGTCCGCATCCATCAGGAAGATGTTCTGGTTACCGGCTTCGACTCTGAGGAAGACGAGCTGGGACGCGTCCGGAGACCAACGAGGCTGACCGTCGGCCGAGGGATTCGTCGTCAGCCGCAGCTGCCCGCTCCCGTCTTCGTTCATCACGTAGATCTCGGGATTCCCATCTCTGTTGCTCCCGAAGGCGATCTGGGAGCCTTCCGGGGACCAATCAGGAATGCCATCAGGCCCCGGACTATCTGTGAGCCTTACTCTCCCGGTTCCATCCGGCAGAACGGTGTGAATATCCGTCTCAAGATTCTTGTGAGGACCCGGCTTCAGGTCGCTAGCGAATGCGATCCTCCCATTCACGCCTGGATACGTCGCCTGAGCCGGGGTAGTCGCCCACACCAGCCCGAGAACAAATAGCGCGCCAACAACCCCACTTCCGAAACAAAGCCTGAGCCGGCCAATCATCGACTAGACAACCGCTCTGGATGCCCTACTGCCCACTGCCCGTCACACCACTTCCCCCATCATCTCATGATAGCCCCATCCCCCTGCTTCCTGCAAGTGTGCCAACCTTGGCACCTGGTCAATCCCTTCTGATAACGCCCACCTTGGTGCTCTCGCGCGCAAGTCACGTTGATGTCTTTCACGCAATCTGGAGGGGGTCTGCCATCGTAGGTCCAGCGGAAGGGCTTGGCGGTGCGGTTGTAGCCGTCGATGAAGGCGAGGAGCTGGGCTGTGAGGTCGTCGACGGAGTCGAACTCGCCGTGCTTGAGCAGGCGGCGGTCTTCCGCGCGGTTATCACATGACCCTCGATGGGAACCTCAGCCTTGCCATCCTCGGCAGTGAATGGCTGGAGTGCCGCGCGTGAATCCTTGAGAATGCTGTCGTAGACCTCGTTGCTTATCCGATCGATGAGCGGCGTGCTCTCGACCTCTGTTTTCACGAGGTCGTCGATGGAATCGAACCTCGCGGCGCCGGTGCGGGTGCGGGTCGCGATGACCTCGAGGCCGGCAGCCTCGAACAGCGCCGCGACGAGATCGAGATCGCCGAGCACCCAATAAGCGCTGAGGAGGTCGATGGCCTCAGGACCCGCGTGGCGCGCGGCTACATCGATGAACGCGCTGTAGCCGGGCTGCGACTCCAGGCTCGCCCAGACCTGGACGGCAACGGTGCCGCCCGCGGTGGTGACGCGAGCCATCTCGCGCAGCGCCCTAGCTCGATCCGGAAAAAACATCAGCGACGCCTGGCACAAGACGACCTCGAACGTTGCGTCGGGAAAGGGAAGGTCGGCAGCGTCCCCGTGCTGCCAGTCGATGTCAGGCCGCAAGCGCTGCGCAATTGCAAGCATGCCTTCGTTGATGTCCAAACCCGTGACTCTTCCGTGCCCGGCTATGCGATCGGCCGCCGTACGGGCCACGATCCCGGTACCGCACGCGACGTCCAGGATGGATTGCCCGGCGGCTACGCCGCCAGCCTCGACAAGATGCGGCGCCCATTCCCCGAACAGCGCAGGGACGAACCTCGTCTCGTAAATCTCCGCCTCGTCGACAGAGAGCTGGAACGTCTCCACAGAGCCGGCCATCGCGAACCTCCCTTGTTTGACGGTCGAGAAGCCAGGATGACGGGTGCCACCCGGCCGAGCATGGGTCAACTGCCCTATCTCGTGGCTGGTTCCTCTGCCAATCCCGCGCGTTCGGCTGGACGCGGGGGCCCCAGATGGCCATCATAGAGCCGTGACGATCGACGAGAAGATCGAGGTGGGGAGCGCTGCACTCCGAAAGGGGCGCTGGAAAGACGCACTCGCCGCCTTCGAGGCTTCGCTCGCAGAGAAGGAGACGCCGGAAGCCCTCGACGGGATGGGCGAGGCGCTGTGGTGGCTGTGCGAGGCCCGTTCGAGCGTGCGGTATCGCGAACGCGCCTACGTGAAATTCCGGGAAGCCGGCGATGCCGAAAGCGCATGCAGCGTGGCGGTGAACTTGAGCATCAGCTACCTCGTCAATCTCGGCAACGACGCGGCGGCGCGCGGCTGGCTGGCGCGCGCCGAACGCGTGATGGGCGACACCGATCCAGGCCACATGCAGGGTTGGCTGTGGCTGATGCACGGCTTCCTGTCTCCAGATCCCGCCCTTGCACGCGAGTACCTGGCTCGAGCACTCGAGTGGGCTCGAGACGCGAGGGACATCGATCTGGAGCTCGTCGCGCTCGGCGACCTCGGCCTCGCGCTCGTCGTCGCGGGCAAGCCGGAGGAAGGCATGGCTCTGCTCGATGAGGCTATGGCCGGGACGCTCGCAGGTGAGTACCGCCGACTCGACACGGTTGTCTACACGAGCTGCAACATGCTTGCGGCGTGCAACCACGTGGGCGATCTAGATCGCGCATCGCAATGGTGCCGGGTTGCAGACGACTTCATGCGCGACTACAGCTGCCCATTTCTGTTCGCCCGCTGCCGCGTGCATTACGGAGGTCTTCTCCTTGCGAGAGGTCAGTGGGTACGCGCCGAGGAGGAGCTCCAGGCGGCCTTGGAAATATCCAAGGATGCCGGCCCAGGGCCGCAAGCAGAGGCACTGGTGCGACTCGCCGACCTCCGCTCCCGCCAGGGGCGACTCGAGGAGGCCGAAGCGCTCCTGAGGGAGTCCAACGATGCGGTCGGATCGCTTCCCGCGGCGGAGCTTCGCCTGGCCCGCGGTGAACCCACGGTTGCCGTTGCGCTCCTCGTTCGCCTTATCGAGCAGCTCGGCGAGGGCCATATCGAGGCGGCTCCAACGCTCGCGATGCTCGTCGACGCCCACATCGCCTGTGGGGATGTCGACGCGGCCGACGCCGTGGCAGGTCGACTCGACGCGATAGCCCAAGCTCGTGTCGGGCACGCGACCGCTCTATCGGCGCTTGCATGGGCGCACGTTGCGACGGCCAAGGGACAGGCCGACGCGATCGGTCAACTCGAGAGGGCATTGGGGCACATTTCGCGCCTCGACCTACCGCTCGAAACGGCGCGCGTTCGTCTCGAGCTCGCGGCTGCGCTCGCGAAACGTCACCCCGAGATCGCCGTGGCCGAGGCAAGCAGCGCTCTGACGACATTCGAGGAGCTCGGTGCGGCAGCCGATGCGGACGCTGCCGGTTCGTTGTTGCGCTCTCTTGGGAAATCAGGCAGGACGGGACCAAAGCACGTCGGCGTCCTCACGAAACGAGAGCAAGAGGTGCTTCACCTGGTCGGCCTGGGGCTCTCGAACCCCGAGATAGCTCAGCGCCTCTTCATCAGCCGAAAGACCGCTGCCCATCACGTCAGCAACTTACTGACGAAGCTCGGCCTACGGAATCGCGCCGAGGCCGTCGCCCACACGGCTCTAAACCAGTATCGGCCGGTACCTAAGTAGCGTGCTAGCGCGCCCACGCGGATCTGCGAATCTCAAATCCGCCCGAGATGATCAGGGTGCAGCTCGAAACCCCAGGTCGGCCCTGCACAGATGTAGGGAGTGCCTTGCCGGGGGCACCGCGCTACCCACCATTGCGCGCCTATTCAAACCCGGAGTCAGCACCCGACCCGCTCCGTGGAACCAATCGATGGGTTCCTATTGACGGGATTGATATCAAAACGATATCATTCTGCATCATGACATCACTACAGGTCCGAAACATCCCCGACGATCTCTACGAGGCGCTGCGAGCAAGCGCGGACAGAGAAGGCAGATCCTTGTCTGGGCAGACGGTGGCCATCCTCAAAAGGGCCCTCGCCGACTCACTCGTAGACCGCGCGAGGGTCGCTCGGCGAGTAGCCGCGCGCCGAAAGGCGGCCGGGGTCATGACCCGGAGGGCCGAAGAAATGGTGAGGGAGGATCGGGATCGCTGAGGCTGCCGTCGTGGTGGATGCGAGCGTGTTTCTTGAGTACCTCGCTCCAGGAGCAGCCCACGATGAAGTTGCTCCCCTATTCGATCCGGAGTCGAGGATGGAACTATGGACGCCTGATCTCTGCCTGCCCGAGGTCGCCACTGCGCTGAGAAAGAGATTCCTCAAGGATAAGAGATTCACTCGCCGCCATCTCGCCGACGGAGTCGCCGACCTTCTCGCCCTAGGTCCCCTGGTTGTGAGCAGCCGCGTCCTCGTCGAAGGAGCGATCCGCTACGCCGAGAATCTCACGGTGTACGACGCGGCGTATCTCGTGCTGGCTGCAGCTCGACGTATTCCCATTTACACTCTTGACACCCGACTGGCCAGGGAAGCGCGGAAGACTGGAGTTACCGTTCTTGTGCCAGGGACGGATCCGCTCGTTACCTGAGGCCCTCAAGCAGAAGACCAAGGTCGGCAGCATCCTGTTAAGAGCACAACCAGTAGGGAACGCTTTCCTGGGGATTCATCCCGGACGGAGCGCAACAAGTCTGCGTCGTGTCGATCGGTTGCTCGCTACAGCAACAGACAAAGCAGGTAATCGCGGCGCACCCGCTGCGGCTCTTCTCCCTGCGACGCTGTAGCGAGGCTCCCCACCGCGGACGGGAATGACGCGCCGAGGTCGCGATGTTCCGCCGCGGACGCGGCTCTTCTCCCGTGCATGGCGACTAAGGACAAAAGGGCCCGATGGTTGGGCAAAGGCGCGAAAAGGGCCGCCTCCCGGCCCCCGTCCGCGACTTCGAAAGCCTCGCCTTGACGACCTTCTCAGTTGGGCGCACCGTTCTGATCGAACCCCTGGACGCCGAGGCGCATGAAGCCGGCTCCATGCGCCTGCGAGGAAGAGGTGCTGGCATCGGCAAGGGATCTCCTTGGAGCAGGTGCATCACGCCGATGGGACCGCCGGCTGGCCGTATCCCTGCCGGCGCTCGGACGAGGGCACGGCATCCGCACCCACGGTGATGCCCGACGGACGTCCCGCCTATCGCTTCGGGGGCAGCGAGCGCGCGAACGTCGTTCCGAGCTCGACCCATCTGGCGAGTTCGCTTCCTCTACGTACGCCCTCCGCTTCCACTCGCAGCCATCCCCGCATTTCGCGGCCGCGCATCTCGACAAAGCGCACGCCGCCCGCATTTGCAACGAGCGAGTCCGAAATCGCGGGGTCGACGCGGACCATCAGCCCGCCTCCGCCACTTGCCGCAACCGCCATGTTGCCGCCGATCAGAAAGGCTAGTCCGCCAAACATCTTCTTCTCTGTTAGACCGGCTTCTTCGGCAACCAGTTCGCGGATCCGATCCGCGAGGTCCTCGTCATACGCCACCTTGTTCTCAGGTCGCCGCTTCTCGCGCGGCTTGGAACGCCCATCGATCGAACACGAAACGGCTCCTCGTGATCTTCCCGTCCTTCACCGTGACGCACTCCGCGCCCGGCGCGCTCCTCACGGGGACGGTCTCGGTGTCGTACATCACCATTGCCGTCTGATCGTCTCCAAAGGCGGCGATCAACTGAGCATCTTTGAGGTTGTGCAAGAAGGGGCACATGAAGGCTCGATATGCATCGACGCCTTCGATGCGTCCGGCCGGTGCCTCGCAGACGACATCGGCCGAGATGTAGCTCATGGCTTGTTCGAAGTCCTTCCTCGTCCACGCCTCGTAGTAAGCAAGTGCTACTTTCAGGGCAGAGCTCGGCTTCTCGGTCACCTCAGATCCTTTCGGTTGCCCATCATTCCATTCCGCCGGCGATCCAGGGGTCGACACCGGGGTCGCCGCCCGCCGCAACCTCGGGGAGGCGCTCGAGGTAATGGTCCCAGCCATGCGCATGCGATGCAACCGCCTCGGAGCCCGGCAGATTGCGGTGGCTGAACCGAAGCAGCGTGCCGCTGCCGTCCGGGATCAGCTCGTACTCAACTGTGGTCGAGCCGGGCGCGACCGAACTTCCGCTCTCCGGCTCCCAACCCCAGGTGTGGGCTCCGTAGGAGCAACACATGGCGCAAGACCCCCCAATCACGGCTTGGTATCGGGGCGCCCCTGGAATCGATCTACGCTTAGCAATGTAGGCTGCATTCCGTGGACAGTTCGATGAGTGCCGAGGAGCTGCGCAAGGTACAGGGGCCTCTGAAGAGCCGCTACCGCGACGATCCGGGTGCGGCCCTGATAACCCTCGAGGCCAACAGCGACCTGGACGAGGGAATTACCTGCTCGGTTCAGACGGGACAGGCCCTGGTCAAAGCGGGGCTTCATCCCGGGACCGGCGGCGACGGCGCCTCCGCCTGCTCGGGCGACATGCTCCTGCAGGCATTGGTGGCTTGCGCCGGGGTGACCATGCGGGCGGTCGCAACCTCGATGGGCATCGAGGTTGGCGGATCGGTGCACGCGGAGGGCGATCTGGACTGGCGCGGGACGCTTGCTGTGGACAAGGAGGCACCGATCGGCTTCAGCGCGATCCGCCTTCGGTTCGACCTCGAGTCCGACGCAGGCCAGGATGAGCTTGCCACACTCGAGCGCCTTACCGAGCGCTACTGCGTCGTCTTCCAGACGCTTGCTGAATCACCGACGCTGTCCGTCTCGCGCAATCACCTTTAGCCTTACGTCACTTCCGCGCCGCTGGGTGGGCGCAAGGAGATTGAAGTCGCAACGCACGACCTGTCGGCATCTGGACAACACCGCTCGATGGCCGATGGAGGGCGATAGTGGCATCCAGCCGAACGCCCCTCATCGACCACCCGGCGCAAGTCTCCCGGTTAGGAAGCCTGTGGCCCCCTTTCGAGAGCCCTCCCTAGCGCTTTTTCTTCGCCACGAAGACCCCTTGGTAGGAGCCGTGCCCATCCTTGAGCGGGCATTTCTCCCCCGGTTCGGGGGCATCCCAGTCGTCGATCGCCCAGCCACTGAGGTTGTGAACCGATCCGACGATGCACGCGTTGCGGCTGTCTGCCAAGCCCCGGAGCCGAGTGCGCGAGCGAAGCGGAAAGACGATCTGTATCCAGCGCCCCTTTGGGACATCCCAAGAGCCGCCGCGTGGGACGAACCTCCATCCGTGCACCCCCTTCACGGGACGGTTCGGGCACTTGCGGCCGCCGAGACTCTTGAAGCTGCCGTCCGACTTGCCCTTGTAACAGCGCACTCGGCGGCTGCGCTTGGATTTCTTGATGGCGAATGACGTCTTGCGGGGAAGCTTCACCTCGGTGACCACTTCGTCTCCGGCCCCGGCGTCGCCGGCTCTACCCACCCAGATCTGTCCGAGATAGACATCCCCGACCCTCGGCCAGCTGGCATCCCGCTTGCCCTTGTACCCGACCACCTCGATCGTGCTGATGTAGGTGGTGCCGCTGACCGGACTCCGCTCGTATGTGTGGGAAACCGGCCCCATGAGCCATTTCTTCTTGCCCTTCGCCGCCACCGCGCCGAGTGAGTCGGCGACGTCCGAAAGCCGCCTCTCGATCCGTTCTGTGGACCTGCTTGGCTTCTCTCCGCCGCCCGCTCGCCTTTCCGCCTGCGCGGCGGCCCCTGCGAACATCAACCCGGTCGCAGTCAGGAGGGCGATCGACCTCCTCGGAATTCGCCCTCCCCGGCCCTCCGGTTTTCCCTCTGCTCCCACACGCGATGCCATCGATGCCTCCTGTTCGACCGCCACTGCGGGCAGGCTACCAACCTCCCGCAACGAAAGCGTTACGACAGGAACTAGGACCAGGATGCCGCCGAACTCGGGACTCAACTGCAGCCCATCGATGTAGTTGACCTTGGCGAGCCTGGGTACCTCGGCATCGAATGCGTCTGCCGGCATCACGTACCCTGCCGTCGCCACCGCCGGGGACCTCCACGACGACCATCATCCTGCTACGTCCCGGTTCAGGTAGGCCTCGTGGTCCGGGGCGATGTGCTCGTATGGACCCGACATCAAGGGCGACGAAATCATGAAGTCCGCGGTACTCAGGTCGCATGCCGTCGGAATGTTCCATACGACCGCCATCCGAAGAAGGGCCTTCACGTCCGGATCATGCGGCTGGGCTTCCAGCGGATCCCAAAAGAACACCAGACAGTCGATCTCTCCCTGCGAGATCTTTGCTCCGATCTGCTGATCACCGCCGAGTGGTCCGCTTTGAAGCCTGGTGACATTCAGGCCGAGATCCTGCTGGAGCACTTTGGCCGTTGTTCCCGTCGCATACACCTCGTGCTGGGCAAGGGTCCCCTGGTTGAACGTCGCCCAATCTCGCAATTCTCTTTTCTTGTTGTCGTGCGCCACGAGGGCGATCCTCTTTCGTGTTTGCAGCCCGGCATCCACAGGACTCACCACTGCGTCAACTGAGGACACGTCCGCGGCTTTGTAGAGGGGGTCGGGTGTCATCGGGTCCTCCCCTTTAGCCGCTCGAGGCTCCAGGACGCTGTCTACGTAAGCCCCCACCGCGCTTGAGAGTCCGATGTCTCGTCCTGCCGCCTCAGACAGAAACCATCGATGCTCCAGGATCTCATGAAACGCCTCAGCGGCCTCGATCCTCATGCGTAGTTGGGGCGGAATGGCCCCGATGGTAGGGATGAAGACCTCCGCCAGCCAGCGCCGCCCCGCGATTACCTCCGAAACCTTCCTCTTCTCGGTGCGCTCGAGGTGTGCCCGCAAACTCGCCATGTCATTGAGCAACCTCCGTGCTTGATTCTCCTGCGCGTCGATTCCGGCCAGCAACTTCAAGCGCCGGCTGTGATGGCCCGGCTCGACGACATGTGGTTTGAGCTCGAGCCGGACGCCCTCTTCAGAAGAAAGAAGCTGCACCTCCGCCACGTCGAAGCCCAACTCGTTCAAACGCCTTAGGCGGGCATCGATCCGGTAGCGTTCGTCTGATGCGAAAACCTCCTCTCGCGTCAGCTCGCACCAAAGAGACTCATATCTGCGCCTGAGCTTGTTTGCCGTCTCTACCGGGTCGAGGTACGGAAAGTCGCCCCGCGCTCCTTCGAGGTCCATCAGCTCACCGGCGACGTTCTCTTCGGCAATCGTGAGATCGTGCTGGCGCTGACCGTCAGACAATCGCTTGTGCAACTCGCCCGTCTCGGCATCAACCAGGTACGCCGCAAGGGCACCCGCGTCGCGGCGGAACAACGCGTTGGATAGCGAGCAATCCCCCCAGAAGAATCCACCCAGGTGCAATCGAACGAGCAACTCCGCAAGCGCGTCGATAAGCTGATTCTGCAATTCCGGCATCCCGCGCGAAGAGAACAAGGTTCTGTAGGGCTGTGAAAATCTCAGATGGCGGGTGATCAACAGAGCGTTGCTCTCCGGCGAGCCGCCATGGTGGCGTCTCTGGGGTCCCCGAGAAACCACACCGACCGCGTCGACCACCGGGATCGATTCGCCCGTCAGCTGAGGCAGCAAACGGTATTCGCGTTCTGCGAGGTGTTCGGGGAGCTCTTTGATGGCATAGACAACATCGTCGTAGCCAACAAACCGCACCACATGCCTGCTGAGTCCACGGGGAACTTCCAGCAATCGATCTGACTGCCATTCCTCTAACGGCAGGTGCCATGGGAGGTCAAGAAAGTCCGGGTGTCCGGTCTTGGCCACTATCCGCAATTCCATTGATTCGCCTTTCTTAAATGGAAACAGGGAGCCATCCATCGGCTCGACTTGGCACCGGCCCCGTTGGGTGGAGTATGTCCGAGAGATGGGCGCGCATGGAGCCCAACTCCAGAATGACTGTAGCCTCGCTTCGTTTCAAAGATATTTCATGAGCGTAACGCTGTGATGAAACCAAGGCGCAAGAAAGCGCAGCCCCCTTGGGTCCCCTTAGCCGATTCCGGGAAGGTCGATAATCCGGCCGTCCCTGGCTGCCTCTATCGGGAACCCATATCCCCCCCGGCAAGATTGCAGGATCTCGTCGATTTGATCGTCGGTTCGGCCCGGGGCGTGATGGAACAACAGCACTTTGCCCGCATCGCATGCTTCTCCCAGCCCGAGGGCATACTCGGCCGCAGAGTGGCCCAAAAAGGACAGCTCGGCGAACTCTTTGGCGGTGTGCTGACTATCGTGGATGAGGAGATCCGACTTCGCCACCAGGGTGCGTGCTGCCTCGTGATACTCGCCCAAGCCTAGAGCCCCACCTCCAAAAGCAATGGGGCTGTGATCCGACATGTAGGTGATGGTAGCCGTGCCATCTGAAATTCGATAACCGAAAGTACGCCCGCCCTTGTGGGGGATCTCCAATGCTGCAACCGAAAACCCTTCGAACTCGTGATTACCCGGCTCGAGGGCACCGAAGCTCCATTTTCCACGCAACTCCACGGGGCTAATGGGAAAGAAGGGCGGCGACACCATGCGCTCCAGAACCTCGATCGGATCCCCTTGTGCCGGCATGAACAGATCGACCCGTGCCTCCTCGTTATCTCCTGCGGAAAAGAACGGGAGGCCCTGCGTGTGATCCCAATGAAGATGCCCGAGGAGTAGGGTCCCCTCGAACGGCGCCCCGCCCAATAGCGGCGTGACTTGGCGCAGCCCCGTTCCCGCGTCCAAGAGCAAGGTTGGAGGTTCACCGTCGTGAGCGAGAGCTACACACGATGTGTGCCCCCCATAACGCACGAACTCGGGTCCCGAGGCCGGCGTGGAACCCCTTACGCCGCCGAGGAACAGCTGCATGCGCCTCCCTCCATTGTCTTGTCTACAACGTCGCCTAACCCAACCACGGTACCGGAAGCCATCAAGAGGACAAGCACCGACCCGGCGCGCCCCTCGACGGCATCAAGGACCTGGCCGAAAGACCCATCCTCTCTTCCAACACCCAACGTCGAGTTGCTATCAAGCTGGCGCGCCGATAGCAACCGGTTGCCACGTCGTCAGGGCTCTATATGATTGACGCCCTGTCGTGATCGAGGGGGAAGGAAAGGAAAGCCAAGGTGCCCACGGTAAAGGAATTGATCGACCGACTCGGCTCCGTGTACCTGTTCGAGGACCTCTCCGAGAAGGATCTGAAGGCGCTGGTCGGAAGGGCAACAGAGGTGGAGCACTCGGCCGGTCACAAGATCGTGACGGAGGGCCGGGGGGGAGTTGGATTTCACTTGATCCTGGAGGGGCATGCCCAGGTGCTCGTACACGAGCAGAATCATGGGTGGCTGGGACCCGGCGACTACTTCGGCGAGATGTCCTTGATAGACGGACAACCCCGCTCTGCCACGGTTCGCGCCGACACTCCCGTTCGGACGCTGTCTTTGACTTCGTGGGACTTCCAACCCCTGCTCGACGATCCCGTGATCACCAAGAAGCTGCTCCTAGGAGTGTGCAAGCGCTTACGCTCGGCCGAAAAAGTGTCCCAGAGTTAATCCTCTGACTTCCCAGCGCCGGCTCCTGCCTTCTTCCTGTTATTCCCACAAGTCCTCTTCCTCCGTCGGCGGGTGGGCGTTTGCCGACTGGACGGTTGCACGGGCGCCAGTGACTCTCTCCAAGCTTGCCCTACAGTGAATCCTTATGACCTCGAGCATGCAGGACATCGTTTTCGTGTCTTTGATTCTCTTCGGCGGAACCTTGATCAGATCTACGTTCGGTTTTGGCGATGCGTTGTTTGCGATGCCGCTCATGTCGCTCGTTGTCGGCGTGACCTCTGCAACCCCGGTGATGGGTTTGGTTTCGCTGGTGGTCGCAGTGGCGGCCCTCATCCCCTCCCGGCGCCATCTCGATATGGCTGCAATCAAGCGTCTGCTTGTGGGTAGCATGGCCGGCATACCGGTGGGGGTCCTGTTGCTCAGACGCGTACAAGAGCAGTTGCTTCGGGTTGGCCTGGGGGCTTCGGTGGTCTTGTTCGGGCTCTACATGTTCGGCTCACCTCGCATGCCGAACCTACGCGACCGACGCTGGGCGTTTCCATTCGGTTTTCTTTCGGGATGTCTCGGCGGTGCCTACAATATCGGTGGCCCACCCATTGTCCTATACGGAGCCATGCGCCGGTGGCCTCCCGCTCGCTTCCGTGCGACCCTGCATGGAGGCTTCCTGCCTGCGAGCATCGTAATTGCCCTGATACAGGGCGTTGGGGGGCTATGGACGAGCAGAGTATGGACACTGTTTGCGTTCTCGCTCCCTTCGCTGGGCGCGGCGATGCTCCTGGGAGAGAGACTGGTGCAGCGCGCCGATCCCGCCAGATTCGAGCGCTACCTCTCGGTAGTTCTGGTGGCCCTTGGCCTGCTGCTGATCGTTTAGTCGCCCTGCGAGTCTCCTCACCCCCAATCCTCCTCCTTGGCCGACGTTCATCCGGCCGCACGTAGGTCTTGGCTGTATTTGGGAGAGCAGCCGAAAGGGCCGGTTCCCTCTCCGATAGAGCTCAATGAAGGCGGGACGCCCCTCGCTTCCGGATGTAAGCGGTGCGTGGATGATAGAAAAAGGATATGAGCCGAGCGAGCCGTTTGTGATCCGTTGGTCGAAGTGAAAGTACGCGGCGAGGACTCGCGGGAGCCGGGCCCGGTCTCGCGCCGGGCCCCCCGCTTCCGGAGGGTGCCGGAACCCATGCAAACCCTCGCCGGCTTCTCGATGTGCTTTCTCGCGATAGTGGCGGGGATAGTTTTGTTGGCGTATGTGCTCGTCTACCTGCGCCTGATCGTGCTGCCGGTCATCGTGGCGCTTTTTCTTACCACTGGGCTCGCTCCGTTCGTCGAGCGACTTTGCCGAAAGAGTTGGGGACGCGCTCGAGCGACCGCGGCTGTATACATCACCGCCCTGGTGCTGTTCATCACCCTTATTGCAGTACTTGCACCTCAAGTTGGCTCCGAGGTCGGCCAGATGAGCCGTGCGGTCAAAGGGGGCGCAGACCAGGCTCTCGTCTACCTGACCGGGGCCCCACTCAACCTGTCCCAAGATCAAATCGATTCCTTCGTGGACCGGGCCTCTGATCAGCTCGCCCAGAACCGCGATAAGATCGCAAGTGGCGTTATCACCGGCGCGGTCAAGGTCGGTGAATTCCTCACAGGGATTGTGCTCACTGCTTTCCTGCTCTTCTTCTTCCTCAAGGACGGCCCGTTCATGTGGGACTGGTTCACGGGACAGTTCGACCAGCCGGCAAGAGAGCATCTGGACAACGTTGGCCATCGCGTCCTATCGACCATGGGGGCTTACCTTCGCGGTATCGCGCTCGTCGGCCTGATCGAGGGCACCGCCATCGGCATTGTCTTGGCGATCCTTGGAATCCCACTCCTGATCCCGCTGGTCCTACTACAGTTCTTTGCGGCCTTTTTTCCGGTCGTGGGAGCGCTCCTCGCAGGGACGATTGCGGTTTTGGTAGCCCTCGTCTCCGGAGGCCTTTCCGACGCGCTGATAGTGGGGGTTGCGATTCTGATCATCCAGCAGTCCGACAACCACCTGCTTCAACCCCTCGTCATGGGAAGAGCGGTCAAACTTCACCCGATCGCCGTGATTCTGGCTTTGGCTGCCGGAGGGGTGGCGGGAGGCATCATCGGGGCACTGCTTGCGGTACCGCTGGCCGCAGTCGCCTCCGGGGTCGGCAACTACGTTAACGGGCTGCGGGACCGCGACACACCGTCCTTCTCAGAGCTTCAAAGCGAAGGCTCCGACAGCCAACGGGGCACTTCCGAGGCTGAACCAGCGACCAGCCGAGCGGGTGATGAACGTGAATAGTCCTTGTCGGGCGGCGCCCATCCGAGTTCACAAAGCCTGAGGTTTCATTCAGCCCGTGTAGTGGTTTGCAGGCAGACCGGCCGGCCCGGGACGGCAGACGAACAACGCGCCGGCATGAGGTTGTGCGACGAGTGCCTGTTCAGACAATTCTTGTGCTGCGGAGGTAATGTAGAGATCACAGAAATCATCCCCGCCAAACGTGCAGCTCGTTATCTGGGTAGCAGGGAGCTCAACCGTCCGGTCGAGCTCGCCTTCAGGCGAGTAACGCCGCACTGCTCCTCCGCTGTACAGCGCAACCCACAGAAAGCCTTGGTCATCAATGGTCATCCCATCCGGAAGCCCGGCCTCCTCAGGGATGTCAACCACCCGACGCCGGTGCGATAGTTCGCCGGAAGCAGCATCGAAGTCGAACACGTCCACCCCTTGAGTTGGGCTGTCGATGTAGTACATGTCGCGGTCGTCGCTGCTCCAACACAACCCATTGGAAATCGAGACGTCATGGATCATCTTCTCGACCCCATGGTCCTGATCCAGGCGGTATAGGGCGCCGGCTGCGGGAGCCTCATCGAACGCCATGGTGCCCGCCCAAAACCGTCCAGCACTGTCACACTTCCCGTCGTTCATTCGATTACCCGTCACGTGAGCCTCGGTGTCGGCGATCATCTGGACGTCGCCCGTGTCCGTATCCAGAACGCCAAAACCATCTCTCATCGCAAGAACGAGGCCCGGTGTCGTACGTACCGCCACAGCGCCCACCGGTTGGCCGACGTCGATGATCTTGTCGGCCCCTGTGTCGGGGCTGAAACAATGGACAACACATGCCATGATGTCCACCCACACCACCTGACGGCTAGTTTCGTCCCAAACCGGGCCTTCGCCCAGTTGGGCATGCGCTTCGACTGCAACTTCGACCTTGACCCCACCATCACCAGCAGTCATCGGTTCTCCTCGATCCCACAACGTCGACTTCCGGAACACCAACAAGTGCGTAACATACGACCGAATTGACGATGACGGCGCCGCAGAACCAGGGGCTTCGCGCGAAAGTAGGGCCTGGTCCGAGAGCGTCGGTGATTTTGCGCAACGGAGCCTACGCCCAGGGCGACTTGGGTAGCTCAGAGAGTCGGCCGTCTACGTAAATGTCCACCTTCTCGTTGAGAAAACAGACCAGGTTCTCGATCCTGGGGCATTCTGGAATCGGGTTCTCGTAGACCCACACCAGATCCTTCAGCACCTCGCCACCTACCACAACATCGAAGTAGGTAGCCCTGCCCTTGTATGGACAGCGCGTAACGGTCTCGCTCGGCTGCAGGAGCTCCATCCTGACGTCCAGCTTCGGCATGTAGTAGCGCGTGGGCAGGAGGGTCTCGAACAGCAGACGCGGTCTGGTTGTCTCGGCCACGGTCTCGCCTTTGACGACAACCCCGATGTGTCCCGAGCTGTGTATGACGTCGACGCGATGGAATGGATGTCGAGGATGGGCAAAGATTTCGTCATCCCCTTCGAACCACCCGTCCATCTTGTCCCAGTAGAACGCGACCTGATCCCTGATCTCCTCGGCCTGAGGAATGGGGTTCCTGTAACTCCATGCGGCGTTCCTGGCAGTCGCTTCCCCTGCCTGGATGTTCCAATAGGAAACATCCCCTTTATGCGGGCAATGGGTCCGTCTGTTGCTTGGCTCCATGAGATCCATGCGGACGTCGTCCATTGGAAAGTACACGACGGGTATTCCGTTCCCCTCCAGCAGAAGCTGCGCGTTCGTACTGTCGGCGATGGCCGTACCGGCCAGAAATGCCCTAATGCGCCTGGACGCGGGCTCGAATCGCAAAACAGATGCCGGAGAGCGACCGGCTTCTCCGACGTCCGGAGTCTCTGAACTCTGAGACATTCCACCTCCTTCGTCGTGTGGCCGATGACCTCTCTTGAAGGCAAACAATTTCGCCGGGCAACCATTCCATGGTGTTCAGACGACGCCGTCGCTGAGGCCAATCACAGGAGGATGTATTGGTAGGCCACGCCGGCCACAGCGCTTGCGGCTATTACCGGAACCACATGCCACCGGAGTCGCCACAGTCCGGTGAAAGCGACCGCCGCGACAACTGTCGCAAATGGGTCAAGTGACGCAAGCACCGGGATGGGCAAGGACCCAGTCATGAAATCAACACGCCGTACCTCACCAAACAACGTCTGCATGCCGAAGGCCACAGCCAGATTCAGGATGACACCCACCACGGCCGCTGTGACCCCGGTCAACGCACCATTCAAACGGGCATTTCCCCGAAGATGCTCGATGTACGGCGCGCCGAGAAGAATCCATAAGAAGCAGGGGGCAAACGTCGCCCACACAGTGACAAGCGCCCCCAGGCATCCGGCTACGACCGGATGGAGGCCCCCCGGGAAACGGTAAGCACCGAGAAAACCGACGAACTCGGTGACCAGAATCAACGGTCCAGGAGTCGACTCGGCCAAACCCAGGCCGGCAACCATCTGGCCCGGATCGAGCCAGCCAAATTGGTAAACCGCCGCCTGGTTTATGTAGGATAGGACCGCATAGGCGCCGCCGAATGTGACCATTGCGGCCTGGCTGAAAAAGATGGCTTCCTGGGTGAGGACGTCCTCACGTCCTCTTATGAGTCCCACAACCAGCAAGGGGCCCCACCACACGAACAGGCCAATAACGATCACGGCCGCCGAGCGTCGAAGTCCGGGGCGGGACGAACCTTCGCTGTGGTCGCTGATCGCCGTCGGGCTTTCGTCCGGCGCCTCACCATGCGTTTCCGCTGTAAAGATGTCCGGTCGTCGCGCCGTTCCAACCAAACCAACGAATGCTGCCGTAATAATGATTATCGGGAAAACGATTTGAAGCGCAAAGATCGCGATGAACGCGCTGGCCGCAATGACAAGCAGGATTGGATGCCTCAACGCTTTGCCGCCGATCCGGATCACGGCCGTGCCGACAATGCCTATTACCGCCGCCCCAAGCCCATAGAAGATTGCTGCGACCCACGCGACGCCTGCATGAACTGCGTAGAGCCACGCCAGCCCGAGCATCAGTAGCGCTGCGGGAAGCACGAACAAGATCCCCGCAGCGATTCCCCCGAAGCTTCCGTTCAGCAGCCAGCCTATGTAAATCGCAAGCTGCTGAGCCTCCGGCCCCGGCAGGAGCATGCAGTAGTTCAGTGCATGCAGATAGCGTCCATTGCTTAACCAACGCCTCTTGTCCACCAGCTCTTGGTGCATAAGCGCTATCTGTCCGGCCGGTCCTCCGAAGTTGATGAATCCGAGCTTGAGCCACCACAACAAAGCGGCGCGCAAAGGAACACGCGCCTCTGAGTTCGCGGAAGCACCGACTGTCACAAAACGACTTCTGCCAGTCGATCGATCTGCGATAGATCCGCCACCGTCGGATCGAGCACTAACTCGTCGACGCCTATGTTTGCGAACGCATCGACCGTCTGCTTGACGGCTTCGGGCGTGCGAGGAATGCCGGCCGCCATCGCATCGGCCCACTCCCCCAGAAACGAATAGTAGTCCTTCAGGTATCCGACCGAGTCGGACTCGAACTCGTCACCCAAGGAGAAATAAGCCAAGGCCGCGATGTGTAGCACACCTTCACGGCCAGCGTCCTCCCATGCGGTGCGCACCTGCTCGACGAACGGCCCCACCTGGTCGGGCGGCATGCCCGAGGTCCACCCCATCCCCCATTTCACCGTCCGCTCTATCGCCTTGTCCGTCATCCCTCCGATCAAGAGAGGCACCCCCTTGCTGCCCACGGGTGATGGGGTGACCGGCTTCGGGCTTCCGCCGACGGGCTCACCACGCCACGCCTGTCCATCAATCCGAGGGCATCATCCCAGCGGCGCCCCCTGCTGCCGAAGTCGGCGCCGACCGCCTCGAAGTCGTCCTCGCGTCCGCCCACTGCGACACCGAGTGTGAGGCGTCCATCCGAGATCTGATGGACACTCGCCCCCTCCTTGGCGAGAAGAACCGGATTGCGCGTGGGCCCAGCAAGACATTAGTCATCAAGCCGATCCGCTCCGTGGCTGCCGCAGCCGCCGCCATCGAGATGAGCGACTCGTAGCTCGGATAGGCGATGCGATCGATGGTGGCAAGGGACGAAAAGCCTCGTTCCTCGGCGCGCCGAGCCCAGTCAACGAGCAAACGCCCGGCGTTCCGGCGTGGGATTTGGTAATCCGATAGCGATTTTCACTTCGGCCGCTCCCCTTCCTGCAGATGGATGATGATGGGTTTGCATCTCCAGCTTCGGGCCGACTATACATATGGACTCCGCATCCAAGCGAAGGAGGTCTTCCATTACCGGCCACTCAACCGCCGCCTCGGTTGCCCCCTCTCGGAGCATCGTCTCTCAGTCGGGCCGTGGACGATCCGCTGGCAATGGGTTACTGCTAATCGACGACGGCCGGTTCTTTCTGACGGATGAGAAGGGTGACGTCGTCGTTCATGGCACCGATGGTCTGTTTGTCGCGGACGTACGGCATCTCGCCACCTGGGCTCTGCTGCTAAATCACGAACCCCTCGACCTGCTGACGAGCCGGAATCTCGATGATCGTTCGGCTCGCATCTTCGGGACCCTTGCTGGGGTCGACCTGCGCGAGGGACCATCCGTGACCGCGATGCGGGACCGGCGAATCGAAGGTGGTGTGGCCGAAAGTCTCGTGTTGCACAACCACAGCCAAGCGCCGCAGATCGTCGAGGTGGAGTTGCGAGCAGGATCTGACTGGAGTGACATCTTTGAGATCAGGGATCCTCCTCTGGAGGCGGAGGGTGCCGCAGACCTCACCAGGGACGGTCAAACCCTTCGGCTTTCCTTTCAATTGGGCGGCTGGAGCAGGATGACGGAAATAACCTTCAGCAAGCCTTTCGAAGGTGAGGAAGCCACGGCGAAATTCCACGTTGAGCTTGCCCCTAAGAGCCAGTGGAAACTCGGCATTGAAATAACATCAACCGTGGACGGCCTCAGGGAGCCGCCAGTTCGCACAACCCCCGAGAGTGTCTCAGAGCACCCGAAGCCCTCGGTTGCAAGCTTCATCGAACGAGCTCCGCGCCTCATGACCGGAGACCGGTTGCTCGCCGCAACCTACCGGCAGAGCCTCGAGGATCTTGCTTGTCTCCGGTTCTCCGCTCCGCACGACGAGAACTTGTGGGTCCCCGCCGCAGGCCTTCCCTGGTTCATGGCCCTGTTTGGGCGCGACAGCCTGATCACCGCCTATCAAGCGCTCCCCTTTGCTCCCGATCTCGCACGTTCGACCCTTAAGGCTCTGGCCCATCATCAGGCCGCCGAACCTGATGACTTCCGCGATGCCGAGCCCGGCAAGATCCTGCACGAGCTGCGTCGCGGGAAGCTCGCCTCCCTGGGACGAATTCCCCACACGCCCTACTACGGCACCCACGATGCCACCCCCTTGTGGCTCATCCTCCTCGACGAGTACGAGCGCTGGACTGGAGACACCCCACTTGTCAATGAGCTCAGAGGACCGGCATTCGCGGCCCTTGCCTGGATCGAGGACCACGGTGACATCGACCACGACGGTTACCTCGAGTACGAATCGCGCTCGACGGAGGGTTTGATCAACCATTGCTGGAAGGACTCGCGCGACTCCATGGTCGACGCACGGGGCCGGATCGCCCAAGGGCCTATCGCAACCTCTGAGATCCAAGGATATGCCTACGATGCGCGAGTGCGCACCGCCCGCCTTTGCAGGCAGATCTGGGGTGACGAGCAACGGGCGGCGAGGCTCGAAGGTGATGCAATCACTTTGAAAAGGGCGTTCAACGAGGACTTCTGGGTCGACTCCCGGGGACACTTCGCGCTTGCCCTGGACGGGAACAAAGGGCAGGTTGATTCCCTCACCTCCAATGCAGGTCATCTGTTGTGGAGCGGCATCGTCGAACCCGAACGCGCCGCAAAAGTGTCCACGCGTCTAATGTCCCCCGAAATGTTTAACGGGTGGGGGCTGAGAACGCTCGCGGCCGGCGAAGTCGCCTACAATCCTATCGGTTATCACACTGGCTCCATATGGCCGCATGACACAGGGTTAGCGGCCGAGGGAATGCGCCGGTACGGACAGAGGGATTCGGCAGCGAGGCTACTCGAGGCCCTGTTATCCGCCGCCGGCTACTTCGAGCATCGTCTCCCCGAGGTCTTTGCCGGATTCTCCCGTTCGGACACCCTGATGCCCGTTGAATACCCGAGTGCTTCCCGGCCCCAGGCATGGGCCGCGGGAGCGCCTCTGCTGGCCTTGCGAACCATGCTCAACATGGATGTCGCCGATGGGCAGCTGAAGACGGAGGCATGGATGACCGATGTCTTCGGTCCCGTCAGGTTGGACGGCATCATGGTCGGGGGCAAACCGGCAACGGCACCCTGAGCAACCAGGGCGCCGGCAAGTCATGTCCCATCGCCCAGGCCACCTGCTACCTTGGGCGCCAAACCACATACGACAAAGGGGTCACCGTGAACACAGAGCTGTTCAAGAAACTGGTCTCGACGCCCGGAATCTCCGGCCGAGAGGAGCGCATCCGAGCCACAGTCCAGGAGGAGCTGACGGACCTAGTCGACACAGTGAGCGTCGACGACCTCGGAAACCTCGTAGGAGTGCGCAATGGGAAAGGCCCCAAGATCATGCTCTCTGCGCACATGGACTCGATTGGATTCCTCATCAGCCATATCGACGACAAAGGGTTTCTGCGCATATCGCCGGTCGGCGGTTTCGACCCACGCACTCTGGTCATGCAGCGGGTAGTTGTTCTCGGAAAACAGGATTACATCGGTCTTCTTGCTCCAGCGACGAAGCCCATTCATCTCCTCGATGCGGAAGACAGCAAGCGCCCCGTAAAGATCGAGGATCTGTTCGTCGATCTGATGATGCCCGCCGAAGAGATCAAGAAGAACGTATCGATAGGTGATCCAGTTTCTCTGCTGCGGAGCCCGGTCGTAACAGACCATGCCGTCAGTTCCCCCTACCTCGACGACCGACTCGGCGTCTACGTCCTGCTCGATGCACTGCGCGCCGCACCCTCTACCGAAGCCGAGCTCTGTCCCGTGATCTCGGTACAGGAGGAAGTCGGGCTCCGAGGCGCGACGACGAGTGCGTTCGGCCTGCAACCCGACGTCGGAATAGCCTTGGATGTAACAATTGCAGGAGACCTTCCCGGAGCGGACAAGACACAGCAGGTAAGCGCTCTCGGTGAGGGTGTGGCCATCGGATTGATGGATAGCGGGTCGATCTCGGATCCCCGGCTCGTCGACCGCTTCAAGCAAGTCGCGCAGCAACACGAAATCAACCATCAACTCGAGATCCTCCCGCGCGGGGGAACAGACGCAGGCGGCATCCAGCTGTCGCGGGCGGGCGTCCCGGTGATCACCATCTCGATCCCCATCCGATATGTACACACCGCCAACGAGATGGCGGTCGTCTCCGATATCGAGGCGACCGTCGATCTCATCGCCCGCTTCATGGAGGGCGCGCATGACCTCGAACTCAAGTGGTAGGACCCTCTGGCGGGACTCCGCAGGTGACTTCGGAGAAGACATACTCAAGGCGCACGAGCGCGAGCACGGACTACCAGAGGGTGCCGGGCGGCGCTTATCCTGAGGCGATGGAGACCTACGACGCCATCATGTCGCGGCGCTCGGTGCCTAAGACGGCCGAGCGGGTTCCGGATCGACAGACGATCACCAAGCTCATTGCTGCAGCGGTTCGCGCCCCTACCCATCACATCACTCAGCCGTGGCGGTTCATCGTCCTGGCGGGTGACTCGCTCAAAGAGCTGGGCGAGGCGTGGGCGACGGGTGTCGAACGCATGGGCAAGAAGACCAATGGACTCCGCGAAAAGGCGTTGCGAGCTCCGGTGGTGCTGTGTGTGATCGAGACGCCCAAGGCACATCTACCCAAAGTCGTGGAGATCGAAGAGCATTATGCGATCGGCGCCGCCATGCAGAACATCCTTCTAGCGGCGCATTCAATGGGCATGGCGGCCATGCTTCGCACCGGAGCCACGGTGTCTATCCCAGAGGTGAGGGAATATCTCGGCGTAACGGACGAGGAGCTCGTCGCAGGCTTCATCTATCTTGGTTATCCGCAGGAGGGCGCCGACGAGCGGCCCAGATCGCGTAGGACCGACTGTAACGAGCTGACAGAGTGGCGAGGCTGGAGCTGAAATCCGCACGAGTTAAGGGGAAGACATGGGCTTGTACGAGCTGATGAGAGGACTCGAGAAGGCAGAAGGCCTTGACAAGTTCGGCGATCCCGTCGCCGAGATAGTGGCGAAGCTGATCCCGCACGGCCCGGCCAAAGATCTCCTGAGTGGGACATGGCTGGGTCACTCACTGCACCCTTTGCTCACCGACGTGCCCATCGGGACGTGGCTCAGCGCAACCCTCCTCGACCTGGTAGGCGACGAAGAGAACCGGGAGGCTTCGGAGCAGCTCATCGCAATCGGTCTGCTTGCATCCCTGCCGACCGCGGCTTCGGGATTCTCGGACTGGTCCGATACCATGGGCGCCGAACGACGAGTGGGAGTGGCGCACGCTGCCTTCAACACCGCCTCGTTGGTCCTGTTCGGCGCTTCCTTGGCCGCTCGCCGGCGCGGAAGGCACGGCTTCGGCGTTGCTCTATCTCTGGTGGGGGCGGGAACCAACTTTTTGGGCGCTTATCTCGGAGGCCACCTGGCCCTGACCCAGGGCGTTGGAGTGGACCAGACCGCTTTCGAAGAGGGTCCCGAAGAGTGGACCGCGGTGCTCCCTGAGGCCGAGCTCCCAGAGGGCGAGCCGATGAAGGTGGATGTAGAGGGCACCGGCATCCTCCTCTTCAGGAGCGGAGATCGCATCCATGCCCTCGCAAGCCGCTGCACCCACCTCAGTGGACCTCTCGATGAAGGCGAGATAGACGGCTCGACCGTGACCTGCCCCTGGCACGCAAGCTGCTTCAGGCTGGAGGACGGCTCGGTGGTCCGTGGTCCCGCCCGATCCCCACAGCCTGCCTACCCAGCCCGGATCAGGGAGGGCCAGATAGAGGTCGGAGCGCAAAAGAACTAGCGGACCCGACGCGGCCGGGGTCGCCCATGGCGCGTGTCGGGGATCAAAGGGTCGGCTTTGGCTGCGCCGTAAGCGGCCGCCACCCACGAGGCCCCACAGGCTCGGAGGGGGTCCCGTGCGGCCGCCCACGACCAGGCCGGTACCATTTCAGCTTCGGATTCGCACCTGCTCGGAAGGAGCTTGAGGATGTCGTCCAGTCAGTTAGCCGGAATCGAGCGTCCCGGGACAGTGCATCGAAACCAAAGCGTCGCCCAGTTGGTGGAGCAATCGCTCGCCCGGCAAGAGGGAGCCCTGGCGAGCTCCGGCGCTTTCGTCGCAGAGACAGGCAAGCACACCGGCCGCTCTCCCAAGGACCGCTTCATCGTCCGTCAGGGCGAGCCGGCGGAGAAGGTCGACTGGGGATCGGTCAACCAGCCCATCGAGCCCGAGGCCTTCGACGCGCTGGCGCAGCGGATCCGCAGTCACCTCAACGGACATGAGCTGTGGATCGTCGACGGTTACGTCGGAGCCGATCCCGACTATCGCATCAGCGTGCGCGTGGTCACCGAGCTCGCCTGGCATGCGCTGTTCGCGCACCAGCTCTTCCGGCGTCCTGCACCCGATGAGCTCGAATCCCTTGAGCCCGACTTTCACCTCATCTGCGCCCCCAGCTTCCACGCGGACCCCGAACGCGACGGCACCCGCACCGAAACATTCATAGGTCTTGACCTCGAGCACAAGCAGGTGGTCATCTGCGGCACTGCCTACGCGGGAGAGATGAAAAAGTCGTTGTTCACCGCCGCCAACTATCTGTTGCCGACTCAGAATGTCCTTACCATGCATTGCTCGGCCAACGTCGGTGAGCACGACGACGTTGCGCTGTTCTTCGGGCTTTCGGGCACGGGCAAGACGACGCTTTCGACCGATGCCTCGCGCCGGCTCATCGGAGACGATGAAACGGGGTGGTCCGAAAACGGCAGCTTTAACCTGGAGGGCGGATGCTATGCGAAGTGCATAAGTCTTTCGGAGGAAAGGGAGCCACAGATCTGGCGCGCAATACGCTTCGGCTCGGCCCTCGAGAACGTCGTGCTCGATGAGACGACTCGGGAACCTGACTACGACAACGATTCGCTAACCGAAAACACGAGGGCCGTGTACCCCCTCGACTTCATCGAAGGGTTCGTCCCCGAGGGCATGTCGGGGCACGCCAAGGCAATCGTTTTCCTGACCGCCGATGCTTTTGGAGTGTTGCCACCGGTGTCAATCCTGGACCGGGAGGGAGCTATGTACCACTTCCTGTCGGGCTTCACGTCGAAGCTCGCCGGTACCGAGGTGGGCCTCGGCAGTGAGCCCGAAGCGACCTTTTCGGCTTGCTTCGGCTCACCCTTCATGCCTCTTCCTCCAAGCGTGTACGCCGACATGCTCGGTGATCGAATCGAACGACACAACGCGTCGGTCTTCCTGATCAACACGGGCTGGACCGGCGGACCTTTCGGTGTAGGTGAGCGGATCAGTCTCCCCCTGACGCGTGCAATCGTGGGGGCCGCAGTGACCGGCGCCCTCCAAGATGTCGAGACCCAGCGTCATCAGGTCTTCAACCTGGAGGTACCGCTCACATGTCCGGGTGTGCCCGCTGAGGTCCTCGATCCCAAGGGCACGTGGCCGGAGCCCGAGGCTTACGACAAGCAAGCCCGGGAGCTTGCGGACATGATGATCAAGAACTTCGAGACCTTTGCTTCGGGTGTTCCCGACGCAGTGGTGAAGGCCGGGCCTCAGCCCGCCTGAAGTCCTTTAAGAGTTGAACCCCCTCCATACCGGGTGATTTCAGCCATAGCGAGACGTACTTCGGTTGCGTCCCAAGAGCGTTACGAGATCCGCCGGCGTTACGAGTCCGGCGCGATCCTGCGGTCGGTTTGCCACCGAAGGCCCAGCCCCGGGTAACTTGCGATGGTGGAAAAGGTCCTGGTCACCGGAGCGACCGGATACGTGGCGTCTCGCCTCGTCCCTGCGCTCCTGGAATGCGGACATCGGGTTCGGGCGACCTCCCGCCATCCTGAGGCCCTGCTCGGGCGACACCCACAGATCGAGGTGGTGCCGTCCGACATGCTCGATGCGGCGTCCTTGAGAGAGGCGCTGGAGGGGATTGATGTTGCCTACTACCTCGTCCATTCGATGGCCGGCAAGGACTTTGCGGCCAAGGACCGCAAGGCCGCCTCCGCCTTCGCGGCGGCAACCGAGGGCGCAGGAGTCCGTCGGATCGTTTATCTCGGAGGCCTCGGGGCCGCCGGAGACAAGCTGTCCTCCCATCTGGCGAGCCGCCACGAGGTCGGCGAGATACTGGCCGGGAGCTCGGTTCAGACGATCGAACTCCGTGCCGCCATCGTCATCGGCGCCGGTTCGGTGGCTTTCGAGATGTTGCGCTACCTCACTGAGCGCCTGCCCCTGATGATCGCTCCGCGCTGGCTCAACACGAGGATTCAACCGGTACCCGAGTCGGACCTCGTCGACTATCTCGTCGCCGCCGCAACCGTCGGGGTGGAAGAGGACCAAGTCGTCGAGATTGGGGGCACCGACATACTCACGTACCGCAACATGATTCTCGCCTACGCCGCCGAGCGCAAGCTTCGGAGGGGAATCGTTGGGGTGCCGGTGCTCACTCCGACCCTTTCCTCCTACTGGATCAAGCTGGTGACGCCTATCCCGACTTCGATGGCTCGCCCCCTCATCGACGGACTTAAGAACGAAGTTGTCGTCACCGACGAAAGCGCGACGAAGGTGTTCCCGGAAATCGCACCGGGAGACTACCGCTCGGCGGTCCGGCGTCTTCTCGGCCGGCAGGTAGAGCTGCTCGAAACGACCCGCCCCGCCCGCGCCTCCGAGATACCGGGCACGTTCGACTCGATCTTCGTGGATCGCCAGTGGGTCCTTTCCGCTGCAGACCCGAAGAGCATGAGTGAGGTAATAGCCTCCATCGGAGGCGATCCGCGCTGGTATCCGCTCAGGTGGACCTGGTGGGTGAGGGCGCGTCTCGACGACCTCTTCGGAGGCACCGGCCTCAGATGGGAGCGGCCGGAGGGGAACCTCGAACCGGGAGCGCGGGTCGATTGGTGGACGGTCAAAGACATAACCGAGGATCGCCTGTTACTTCGGGCCGAGATCAAGGCGCCTGGTGAGGCATGGCTCGAGTGGCGTGTGGTTCCGCACGAGGACGGTTCCGAGCTCAGGCAGACCGCGTACTTCCGGCCCCGCGGGGCCCTGGGACATCTCTACTGGTGGGGGCTTTATCCCTTCCACGCCCCGATTTTCAGGCTGATGGCCGCAGGTCTGGCCGGGCGCGCCGAGGATCGTCGCCGCAGCCGGGGAAAGGATTCACCGATGGAGGATGCCCTGCGCGCACTTGGGGAAGGGTAAAGACATGAGAACACGCCTGTTCAGCTTCGGTCTGTTGGGATTGGCCCTGATTCTGTCGACGGCCGCAGCCGGCGCCCAGGGCTCTATCATCGAGCGCGCCGCCGAAGGCCTGAAGAGCGATCCCGTGTACGTGGACCCGCAGGCCGAGTCAATCCTGAGCTCCGGGGAGGCCCGAAAGATTAGCGATCGGATCGAGAGAGCCGATGCCGGCCCCGTCTACATCGCCGTCTTGCCGGAGGAGGCGCGTTCCGAAGGCGGGGGCAGCGTGGACGGCGTGCTGGGGACACTGTTCCAGACTCTCGGCCGTCCCGGAAGCTACGTTGTCGTCGCCGGAAGCGAACTGGTTGCAGGGACCTCCGGAGGGACCCCGTTCCAGGAGGGTACGGTGCCCGAGTTGGCCAGCTTCGCGGTCCAGAGTGAGGCAAGCAATGGCGCTAGCGCCGTCCTCACCGACTTGGTCGAGCGGCTGGAGGCGTCGGCGGCCTCGGGAGGCACGTTGCCGGAGGTGGACACTCCCAGCACCCCCGATGGTGGGGGCGGCGGCTTCGGCTTGCTACCGCTTCTGCTGGTGGGTGGAGGGATAGCACTCATCATCTCGCTTCGCCGCAGACGGGCGGGCGAGGAACGGGCGCGCCTCCAGCTCGAGGAGGTCAAAGAAGCTGCGATGGATGACCTGGTCGCCTTGGGTAGCGATCTCCGAGCCCTGGATCTCGACGTCGAGATGCCGGATGCCGATCCCGCCGCCAAGGAAGACTACGTCCACGCCCTCGGCTGTTACGAGCGCGCCAGCCGGTCGATCGATGAAGCCCGCCGGCCCGAGGACATGGAGGCAGTCACCTCACAGCTGGAGGAAGGACGCTGGGCGATGGCCTCGGCCAAGGCACGTCTCGGCGGGCTCCCTCCGCCGGAGCGCAGACCTCCGTGCTTCTTCGACCCCCGCCACGGTCCCTCTGCTCGGGACGTGGAGTGGGCGCCCCCCGGGGGTGCTACGCGAGCCGTTCCTGCCTGCGCCGAGGACGCCGGGCGAGTGGAACGCGGCGAGGAGCCGATGGCCCGCGAGATCACGGTCGGCGGACGCAGCATGCCCTACTGGAACGCTCCCGCCTATTACGGTCCCTGGGCTGGTGGTTATTTCGGCGGTATGGCTGGTGGTTTCTTTCCGGGGTTGTTCCTGGGCTCGATGCTCGGTGGCGGGTTCTACGGGGGCGACTATGGGGGCGACGGGGGCGGCGACTTCGGAGGAGGAGACTTCGGAGGAGGCGACTTCGGAGGAGGAGACTTCGGCGGCGGGGATTTCGGGGGCGGAGACTTCGGCGGCTGACCAGCTCGCAACCTCTTTCCGTCCGAGGTCGACACGCTCCACGGTTCGATTCCGTTTTGCCTCGATGCCCTGAGCCCCTTCGTGCATCAAGCCGTCCGGTCACCGCCGGAAGCCGGTCACGGTGTGGTTGAACGTCAACGACATTCTCACCGGTGTCGGCGTTGCATTTCGCCGCAGCGTCGGCGCGTGCGGGTACGGCGCCGAGTGGGTGAGGGAGGTGGAGTGTTTCACATCCAACACCCACCCGGCTTCAAGGCATTTAGCGGGTTACCGCTGCGCCCCCAGCCATGGCGCCGGAGTCGGCGGCGAGAAACGGGGCCACCGCTTTCAAGACCTCATCCTTGGACAGGGCCGTCTCGGTAGCACCCTGATAGACCCCCCCCTCGGGAGTTAGGCCGAGGAGATCGCCGACCACCGCTGCGTGGCGGGCCTCGACGCCGAAGATGCCGGCGGCGGCCTGCAAGATGTCGGGGTTGGAGATGAAACCGGCGGCACCAAGATAGGCGGACACTCCGGTGTTCTCGAACACGTGGGCGGTCTTCAGGAAGCTGGTGCGTGAGGCAAAGGACTTACCGAAGTCGACCGCTGGCGCCATCACTGCGGTGCCACCGAGTTTGTCGATGGTCTGGGAGATGGCCGCCACATGGGCGTCCTCGTCGGCGCCGATGGCCTCGAGGTAGGTCTTCTCCTTGCCCGAGAGCAGGTTGGCTGCGTTTCCCTGACGGTAGAACTCAGACTCCAAGAACTCGAGCGTCAACGCGTAGTTCAAGACGTCGACATCGCCGGAGAAGTCCGAGCTCTGGGCGAAGGCGAAGCGCGTGGACATCATCTGCAGGGCGACGGTCGCCGGCAACGCCGTCGCCGAACCCTTTATGAATAGTCTGCGGTTCATCGATGAAACCTCCTGTTATCTATTTGAGGAAAGGCTTGGCGGCCTCTAGGACCGTGGCCATGGTGGCTGTCTTTTCGACCGGGCCGGGAAAGGGGTTCTTGCCCGTCAGATCGGCAAGGATCGCCGCGTGACGGGATTCGACCCCCGCGATGGATGCCGCCGCGGCCAGCAGGTCTGGGTTCTTGATCTTGGTGACCTGGCCGTGATACGCGGTGACGCCGAGCTCTTCGAAGACCGAGGCGGTGCTCAGGAAGTCGTCCTTGGACTTGAAGGTCGGCCCCGGGTACTTGAAGCCGGGCTTTTTGACCGGCTTTCCACCGAGGTCGGTGATGGTCTGCGACAAGGTCGAGACGTGAGCCTGTTCGTGTGCCTTGATCGGGACCACGAGGGCCTGGTCGCGTCCCGACAGGATGTTTGCGTCCAGTCCGCGGGTGTAGAAGTCCGCCTCGAGATACTCGAGGGTGAGCGCGTAGTTCAGAATGTCGATGTCTGAGCCCTCCTGGGCTGAGGCCCACTGCCTCCCGAGCCCTCCTGCGACCAGAGTCGAACCCACGCCCACGATCCCGGCCCATTTGATGAAGTTCCTGCGGTCGGATTCGTTGTCGAACTCGATGACGGGTTTGCCGTCGAAGATCTGGGTGTTGGCCACGCTTGCCACCTCTCTGTGAGATTGATTTGAGAATGCTGACAGATGAGGTTCGGCGTCCGGCTACCTTCTGGCTTGGTCCACTTTCGTGAAAGTTTTCACACGACTGCGGAACGTCTTCAACCTCGAGCGCCCGGGCCGCCGGGGGTGAAGAGGCCAATCGACCGCCTATTTGGCCGGCTGCAGAGAGACCGCCTTGGCCTGAACGACTATCCGGTGGGTCCGGTAGCCCTTGGGGTGACAGGCGAACATTGTGATGGAGCGCACTTTCGGCTTCTTGGGCTGCTTCAGGACGAAATCGGCATACCCCGCCTCCGGAACCACCGTGTTTCTGGTCACCTCGAATCGGACCATCCGCTCGCCCTTCAGCTTGGTCTTGACCGTGTCACCCGGCTCGAGCAAATCCAGGCCGCCAAACGGGTGTGTGTAGGTCGTGCGGTGGCCTGAAAGGACCGCATTTCCTGCTTCTCCGGGCAAGGGAGTTCCCGGCCAATGGCCCGGCCCTTCGGTGAGTATGTCGTCGTGGACACCGTCGCGAAAGGCGACATCGAGGTTCATATCGGGTATCCGCAAGCGCCCAATTGGCAGATAGCGCTCCTTGGGAATGACAAAACGGATTCGTTTGGTCTTTTTGCTGCCGGCGATCGGCGAATCGCCGGCAGCACGGTCCATGTTGTTGGCTTTCGAACGGTTCGAGGCTTCATCGCGGCCATCCTCATCCTTCAGGTTGTTCAGAAGGCGGGTGACCTTGGGCTCCTCCAGCTCGCGGGTAGCCCAAGAAGACCAGATCAAAACGCCGATAATCACCACTGCCACAACGGCGACTGCTCCTCGAATCTTTTCCCGGGTCATAGTTGACGACCTTACGGGGTTACCGGCGCTATGGATGTTCAAGGGCTGTGGCGCCGGGCGCATCGAGTTCGTCTGTAAGGATGGACACATCGAAGGAAACGATGCCGGGTCTCCGGAACCCCATAACAACGTGACGGGAATAACGCTCGCGGCTCTGAGCTCAGTCGCGTTCGGCACACTGGCGGTTATCGCCAAGCTCACCTACCGAGTCGGGGCTCAGCATGTGGCTCTTCTCGCAGCACGCTTTGCATTCGCCGCATTGCTGCTGGGCATGGCGCATGTGGCAATGGGACGATCGTTGAAGATCGAGCCGAGCCGGGCAATGCGTCTCATGCTCCTGGGCGGACTCGGATACGCGTCAGAAGCCGCTTTGTTCTTTCTGGCGTTGGACAAATCGCCCGCTTCCGTTGTGTCCCTTGTCTTCTACAGCTACCCCTTGTGGACCGCTGAACGAGCTTGGATCCCTAGCCGCCCGCCAGTGAGAGGACCTCCGCCACCAGGTCATCGGCGTCCACTGGTTTGATGCGATGAGACGTCGCGCCCGCCTGCTCGGCGAGCCACTCGTCTTGTCGT
>JALZIQ010000076.1 GCA_030860205.1 Actinomycetota bacterium
GGCGCGCCGGTCGACACGGCGCGCAAGACACGCCACGGCCAGGGGCACGGCCGCGACGACCACCACGTGAAGGGACTCGTGCGCCACCAGGGGGGTCGAACCCGGCACCAGACGCACGAGCGTGGCCAGGAGGGCGTGCCAGCCCCACGGATAGGCGTTGCGAGCGAACTCAGGCGCCGGCCCGAGGGGCACCGGTTCACCCCCGAGGAGCTGCTCGGCCCACCCCAGGTGCCAGGGGGGATCGCCGCTCCGGACCCCGGAGCCGCCGAGGATCACCGGGAGCACGAACAGGCACAGCAGCGCCACCGCAGCGACCCCCACGAGGGTCCACCTGGGGACCGGAATCAGCCGGAACGAGGCGCGTCCCGCCCACAGCACCACGACGCCCAGCGCCGGCACGACACCGGGCAGCCCGAACACCGCGCCGCCCGTCACGATGTGGCCGAGCATGCAGGCCAGCGAGAACAGGACGAAGCCTCCGACCGCATTGAGCGCTCGCTCCGGCCCCGCCAGCCCCTCGGGAACACGCCCCCGCCCGGCGCGGCGGAGCAGCCCGTCGCCCATGGCCCATCCGATTGCGCCGACGAGAAAGGACTGCACCAGGAGCCCGGCGATGGTCCCGAAGGTCACGGGCCCACCGGGCAACCGCGCCGGCCCCGGGCCGCTGCCCGGGGGGACGGCCTCCGCCGCGCCCGGCTACCGCAGGAGGCCATCACTCGATCACCGCGAGAATCTGCGCGGCGGTCACGGCCTCCCCGGCGCGCACCGGTACGGCCGCTACCGTGCCTTTCCGGGCGGCGTGGACGGTCGTGACCATCTTCATGGCCTCCAGCACCACCAACGCCTGTCCCGGGTCGACGCGATCCCCCGGCTTGACCCGGATCTCGAGCACGGTGGCCTGCATCGGCGCCACGATCCCCTCGTCCGCGGCGCGCCCGGAGGTCGCGCCCGCCATGGCAGGGTGCCACAGCGGCGCCGGGACGCCGGCTACATGCACGAATCCCGGTCCCCCCTGTTTCGGGGTGCCGGACATCTCGAGCGACTCCAGAATTCCGTCCTCGGCAAGGGTGGCGGTGGTGTGGCGGCCCGAGGAGAACACTTCGTGTGCCACCAGTGCGCGCAGGGCGCCGATGTTGGTGGCGATGCCCTCTATCACGAAGTCGTCGAGGGCGCGCAGCACGCGGGCGCGGGCCTCAGGGCGGTCGGCGCCCCAGACGATCACCTTGGCCACCAGTGAGTCGTAGGCGTCCGGCACGGTGTCGCCGGCGCCATAGCCCGAGTCGACCCGGACGCCGAGACCTCCCGGCTCACTGTAGGCCGTGATGATTCCCGGACTCGGCAGGAATCCTCTCGCCGGATCCTCCGCGTTGACGCGGCACTCGATCGCATGCCCGCGCGCTTCGGCACCCCCCGCAAATCCGAGCGGCTCGCCCGAGGCGATGCGCAGCTGGCAGGCGACGAGGTCGATCCCGGCGACTTCCTCGGTGACGGTGTGCTCGACCTGAAGCCGCGCGTTCACCTCGAGGAAGTAAGGGCGCCCATCGTCGTCGACCAGAAACTCAACCGTGCCGGCGTTGACGTAGCCGCAGGCCTTGGACAACGCGACCGCGGCCGAGCTCATCTCGAGGGTGCACTCGGCCCACCGGGGAGGCGGCGACTCCTCGATCAACTTTTGATATCCGCGCTGCAACGAGCAGTCCCTGACGCCCAGCGCCATGGCCTCATCCGGCCCGGGTGCAAGGATCTGCACCTCCATATGCTTGGGGCCGTCCAGAAACCGCTCTACGTAGACGGTGTCGGCACCGAAGTAGCTCAACCCCTCCCGGCGCGCCGACGCAAAGGCCGCATCGGCTTCTTGCGCCGCATGCACCACCTCGAGCCCCCGCCCGCCGCCCCCGCCCGCCGCTTTGACCGCCACCGGGTAACCGTGCTCGGCGCCGAAGTCCACGACGTCTTCGGGCGATGTCGCCGGGTGAAGCATGCCCGGAACCGGCGGGACGCCCGCAGCCTGAGCCAGCCGGCGCGCCGAGAGCTTGTCGGCGACGGACTCCATCGCCTCGGGGGGAGGGCCCACCCAGGTCAGACCCGCAGCATTCACCGCGCGCGCGAAATCGGCATCCTCGGCCAGAAAGCCGTAACCGGGATGGACGGCCTCCGCGCCGGCTGCATGGGCGGCGGCGATGATCGCGGCCCCGTCGAGGTAGGTATCCGCCGGAGCCTTGCCGGGTAGATGCACCGCATCGTCGGCGCATGCGACGTGGCGCGCCCCGAGGTCGGGGTCCGAGTAGACCGCGACGGCTTGGACGCCCAGTTCTCTGCACGTGCGCGCTATGCGAACCGCGATCTCACCGCGATTGGCGATCAGCACCCTCGAGAACATCGCCGTCACCAGGCCGGGTGCGCAACGAACAGCAGGTGTCCCCGCTTGCGAACCTGGAATTCGGATGTCAGCGGTTGCGCCAACGCGGCTCTCTCTTGTCGTTGAACGCCGCTATGCCTTCGGCGCGATCGTCACTTTGTACGGTCCGCCGCCAGGCGTCGTTCTCTAGTTCGAGGCCTTGGCCGAGCGGTGCGCCCAGGGCCGCGTCAATGACACCTTTCGCCTCGCGCACCGCAACCGGCGAAACCCGGCAGATTTCCTCCGCCAATGCCATCGTTGCACCGGCGAGATCGGCACGTCCGACCACCTCGACCACAAGGCCGATCTCTTTCGCACGCTGTGCATCGAACCGCCGGCCCGTAAAGATCATCTCCTTGGCAAGACGAGGCCCGGCCGCTCGCGTCAACAGTTGGGTGGCGCCGCCCGCAGGAAACAGCCCGACCCGTGCCTCCGGGAGTCCGAAAACCGTGTCTTCGGACGCAACCGTCAGATCACACGACAGCGCGAGCTCAAAGCCTCCTCCCAGAGCGAAGCCGAAGGTCGAAGCAATGCTGGGCTGGGGTAACTCCCGGAGGGCGCCGAACATCGACCTCATCGAGGTACGGTTCCGCTGAAAGTCCTCGAGACTGAACCTTCGTCTCTCCTTGAGATCGGCCCCCGCGCAGAAGGCCGTTTCCCCTGCCGCCGTGAGCACTACGGCCCACGTCTCCGAATCGCGTGCGACTTCCTGGAACGTAACCGCCAACCGGTCTGCCAGCGCGCCGCTTATGGCATTCATATGGCCGGGTCGGTTCAGGGTCACCACCGCAACGCGCCCCTCGGAGCGCATGCTCACCAACTCTTGTGCATGGGTCGTCACACCGGGGGGACTCCGTGGTGGCGTGAAGCCGGGGTCCGTTCCCTAGAGGTGAAAAGTGCCAACCTGCGCGCTATCTCGGAGCGCAGGTCGTCGGGCTGCACGACCGCGTCGACGATATTCTCCGAAGCCAGGTTGGCAATGTCGATATCGGCCTCGTAGGCAGAGCGTTTTTCGGCTATGAACCGAGCGCGTTCTTCAGGATCATCGATGCCGGCAATGGTGTTGAAGTAGACGGCGTTGATGGCAGGCTCCGGCCCCATGACCGCTATGCGCGCCGTCGGAAGCGCGATGGTCGCCTCAGGATCGAAACCGGGGCCCGCCATCGCGTAGAGCCCGGCGCCGTAGGCCTTGCGAACAACGATGCACAACTTCGGCACCGCTGCTTCGGATACTGCAGTGATCATCTTGGCGCCGTGACGAATGATGCCCTGACGCTCGACCTGCGTTCCGATCATGAATCCCGGAACGTCAGCGAAGAACACGAGCGGAATGTTGAAAGCGTCGCATAACCAGATGAAGCGGGCGGCCTTGTCCGCCGAGTCGACGAACAAGACCCCGCCTTTTTGCGCCGGCTGGTTCGCCACTATCCCCACGGCGCGCCCTTCGATGCGGGCAAGCCCGGTGATCAGCTCCGGGGCAAAGGTTGGTTTCAGCTCGAACATCGATGCGGCATCGACCACACCTGCAAGGAGGGCGTATATGTCGAAGGCGCGCCCTTCGTCTTCCGGGACAATCGATGACAGCGATCCGGTGTAGCCGGGCGCGTGTGCCTCGATCGGGGCCGTCGGGCTTCGCCAGTTGGACGGGAAATATGACAGGTACGCCCGAGCAGCCTCGATCGCCGCCTTGTCATCCGGTACGGCAAGATCGCCGGAGCCGGAGATGTCGCAGTGAAGCCGAGCGCCACCCATCTCATCGAGCGTGACCTTCTCGCCGATGACCTCTTCGGCCATGCGCGGAGAACCCAGGTACATGGACGCATTTCCCTGGACCATGAACACCACGTCGCAGAACGCGGGCACATACGCTCCTCCCGCGGCAGAAGGCCCGAACAGACAGCAGACCTGGGGCACCTGCCCGGACGCCTGCACCTGGTTGTAGAAGATCTTGCCCGCGCCGCGCCTCCCGGGAAAGAGGTCCACCTGATCGGTGATGCGCGCTCCGGCGGAGTCCACGAGATAGACGATGGGGTGCTCATGACGGCGAGCAAGCTCGACAATGCGGATGATCTTCTCGACCGTGCGCGCTCCCCATGAACCGGCTTTGACGGTGGAGTCGTTCGCCATGACCGCCACGGGTCGTCCCTCAATGCGCCCGACGCCGGTGATCACGCCATCGGCGGGCAGGTCGCCTGCAAGCGCGTTGACCAACAGGCCGTCCTCGGCAAAGCCCTCGGCCGAGTCCAACAGCATGGCCAAGCGGTCCCGGGCGAACAGCTTTCCCTGTTCGGCGGCCCGGGCGTGGTACTTGGGCGATCCCCCCGACCTCGCTCGCTCGGCTGCGTCCCGGATCTTGGCGGCGCTCTCCGAATCGCTCACGGCCGCACCCTGGATCTCCTCAGGCGATCTCCGGGGAACATCGGCTCGAGATCGATGTTGGATCTGCTTTCGCCCACGGTGTCCTTTCGCGTCCCGCTTGACGGCGCGTTACCTGTTCCTTCCGGTCTCCGGCATGCCTCTTAAACGATCCGGCCGGGGCTGGCACCTCGCAATCGAGGATAATCCGGCCTAGGGCGAGCGGGAGCCGGGCGCGGTGCGGAGCTGAGTTATCTCGGCCGAATGGAGGGCAAGCCTCGCCCCTTCGACCTCGAGCTCGAGGGCGCCCGAGGGCAACAGGCCGCGGGCGATTCCGTTGAGGCTCCGGCCGTCGGCCATGCGCGCGGTCACCATCGTCCCGAGCACCACCGAGCGCCCCTCGGCGCGTCGCAGCAGCTCAGCCCGTCCATGGTCGTCCCCGAGGCGGTCGTAGATGTGCTCGAACCCCGCCAGGATCGCCGCAAGCAAACCGGCACGGTCGACCGACCGCCCGTCGCCCCTCCGCTCCAAGGCGGCCGAGATGCTGGTTGCGTCGCCTACGACCTCGGAGGGCATCTCGGAGGGCAGGTGCACGTTCAAGCCGCAGCCAACGACCGCAAGCTCGACCCGTTCGCCGCGGGTGGCGGATTCCACCAGCAGCCCCGCCAGCTTCTTGCCGTCGACCGTGACGTCGTTGGGCCACTTGAGACCGGTCGGCACACCCGAGACGGCCTCGACCGCCTCGGCACAGGCCAGGCCCGCCGCCGTCGTGAGGAGGCTCACGGCCTCGCCACCGGGTGGGGGGCGCAGGATGAGCGAGAACATGAGGCTCGACCCCGGGTGGTCTATCCATGCTCTGTCCCACCGCCCCCTCCCCCGGGTCTGGTGGTCCGCGACCACCAGAGCTCCTTCCGGCGCACCGTCCCGCGCCCACCCCCAGGCGGCGTCGTTGGTCGAGCCGATCGCGTCGAAGAACCGCACCGGCCGGCCCAGGCGACCGGATACGGCGGCTTCGATCGCTTCGGCGCTGAGGTCGTGAGGCATAGCGAACGTAGGATAGGGCGCCATGTTCAAGAAAATCCTGGTGGCGAACCGGGGCGAGATAGCGGTCAGGGTGATTCGGGGGTGTCACGACCTCGGAATCAGCTCGGTCGCGGTCTACTCAGAGCTGGATGTGGACGCGGTCCACACGCGGCTGTCCGATGAGGCGTACCTGATCGGGCCGGGCCCCGCCGCTGGTTCTTACCTGAGCATTCCGGCGATCCTGGACGCAGCCCGGCGGTCGGGCGCCGAGGCCGTCCATCCCGGCTACGGATTCCTCGCCGAGAACGCCGCCTTTGCGCAGGCGGTGATCGACGCCGGCCTGGTCTGGGTGGGCCCGTCTCCCCAGGTCATTGCGGCGATGGGAGACAAGCCCGCGGCCCGCAGCGCCGCCTCCGACGCCGGGGTGGCGACGGTTCCGGGCACGGCGGAGCCGGTCGGCGCGCCCGAGGCAGTCGTCCAGTTCGCGAGGCAGCACGGCACTCCGGTCGCGATAAAGGCCGCCGCCGGGGGCGGGGGCAAGGGCTTTCGGGTCGTCGAGCGCTCCGAGGATTTCGCCGACGCCCTCTCGGGCGCCGCCCGGGAGGCGCAGACCTACTTCGGGTCTCCGGATGTCTATCTCGAGCGCTACCTCCCCCGTCCCCGCCACGTCGAGGTCCAAGTGCTCGGCGATGTAACCGGCGCCATCGTGTCCTTTCCGGAACGCGACTGCTCCCTGCAGCGGCGCCACCAGAAGCTGATCGAGGAATCCCCCTCTCCCTCGCTGACCGCCGACGTCCGGGAAGAGATCATGGCCGCCGCCGTCAAGGTCTCGAAGCAGGTGGGCTACCTCAACGCAGGGACCTGCGAGTTTCTGCTGGACGCCGACGGCGAGACCTTCTACTTCCTCGAGATGAACACCCGCCTCCAGGTGGAGCACCCGGTCACGGAAATGGTGACCGGCGTCGACCTCGTGCGCGCCCAGCTCCTCATTGCCGCGAGGGAGGGTCTCGAGTTCGCGCAGTCCGACATCGAGCTGAGGGGCCATGCGATCGAGTGCCGCGTCAACGCAGAGGATCCCGCCAGGAACTTCATGCCTGCGCCCGGCACGATCACCGCATACTCCGAACCGGGCGGTCCCGGCGTCAGGGTCGACTCGGGCGGCGGCAGAGGCACCACCGTGCACCAGGCTTACGACCCGCTGGTTTCCAAGGTCGTTTCCTACGGCGCGTCGCGCGAAGAGGCGCGCCGTCGTATGCTCCGCGCCCTAGGCGAGTACAGGGTTGCCGGGATCCGGACCTCCATTCCCTTCCATCAGGTCATGCTCGCCGATGAGCGGTTCAGGTCCGGCGACTACCACACCGGCACCGTGGAGAACGAGATGAGCCTGTCCCCTCAGACAGCTTCCCCTCTCGCAGCCGACGAGGCGGGGGCGGTCCAACGCCGGTGGACGGTCGAGGTGGACGGCAAACGGTTCGAGGTGAGCGCCCGCGAGCGCATCGCGGGCCGGAGGACGACCAAGCCCAAGCCCCCGTCCTTCGGCAACGTGGGCGGGGGTGGCTCCGAGGTGCTGAGCGCCCCCATGCAGGGGACGGTCCTCAAGCTCCTCGTTGGAGCGGGCGATCAGGTCGCCGCCGGTGACCCGGTGTGTGTCCTCGAGGCGATGAAGATGGAAAACTCGATCCTCGCCCACACCAGCGGAAGCATCGAAGAGGTGGCCGTTGAGCCCGGCGAGAGCGTCGAGGCCGGAACGACGATAGCCGTCATCCGCTGACGCGACTGTGGCCGTCGCTCCGCCTTCGCGGCGGCGCCAAACGCCCTAAAGAAACCCCCGTTCGCCGCCGATAACCGCGCGTGGTTCACGTCTGCCACGCAGGCCCGACGGAGAGGTCGCTGAGATCGATTCCATAGTCATCATCGTTGCCCTGCTCGCCGTCCTGCTGCCACTCGGACTGATCGAGATGCGGAACTACATCGCACGGCTCAAGCTGCAGCAGGAAGACCAGCTCGAAGCGCTGTCTCATTCCGACCCTGTAACCGGGGTGGCAAGCCGGCTCACGTGGGACGCAGAGGTTCCCCGCGAGCTGTCGAGGTCGGCCCGCGACGGAAGCCCCATGTGCCTGGCCCTGGTCGAGATCGACGACATGAAGTCCTTCATCTCCGCCAACGGCGCAGAGGGGGCTCGCCGGTTCCTCAAGGCGGCAACGGCAAAGTGGGTGGAGGTTCTGAGGGCTTCGGACCTGCTCGCCCGGTACACGCGGGACGACTTCGGCGTTCTGCTCCCCGGCTGCGACATCTCCAAGGCAAGCACGGTAATCAACCGATTGTGCGCGGCGACACCGGAAGGGCGAACCTGCTCCGCGGGAGTGACCCACTGGGACGAATCCGAGTCCGCCTACGCTCTGGTGGAGCGCGCCGAAGCTGCACTCAAGCAGGCGCAGGACGACGGCCGCAACCGTGTCGTGGTGCTGGAGGCGCCCCTCACGGCTTCGACGGACGTCTCCTCCCCGCCGCAACCGTAGAGGTCCCATGGACGCCAGCGTTTCCGGCGATCCCTTCCCCGAGCGCCTCCTCCGGCCCTAGTTAAAGGCCTTGCCGCTAGAAACGGATTGGGAATACCCCGGCGGTGGGCACGCCACCTCCATGTCCGACCCTCCCCGTGAGCCCCGCGCTAGATGCCGGTGATGCGCAGCCCCGCGCGGTCGGTCTTGTAGCGCCGGTTGATCCCGATCAAGAGCGACGTCAGCGGCTCCACATAGCGGGCGTTCTCGAGTGGGCCCGCGTTCACATAGCGCAAGCCGGGGATGGCTTCGACCAGTTCCCGGACCACACCCTGGCCCGACCTGGGTCCGCAGACGAGAACGTCTCCCTCGCACGGGGTCCCGACCTCGCCGAGCGCCGAGGCGGACAAGGAGTGAAACGCCGCACATACCGTCACTCCAGGAGGCAGGCGAGCCGCCCCCTGCTGGGCCGCGGACCCCTCCCACACCCCGAGGACATGGGACGCCTTGCCTCCGACGGACGCGGCGAGCGGAACCGTGCAGTCCACCACCACGGCATCGTCGCGGACATGCTCGGCGATGGATTTGTAGATGGCGGCCTGCCCGGCATAGGGGACCGCCACGACAACGGCCTGCGCGGAGGCGGCGGCTTCCGGGTTGGCAAACCCGCGCGCCCGCGCCTCCTGGCCCAGGGAACGAAGCCGTGCTGCCGCCTCCTCGGCGCGTACCGCGTCGCGCGAACCGACGATCACCGCCAGGCCGGCCGCCGCCCACCGGGTCGCCAGTCCGAAGCCCGCCGCGCCGGTACCTCCGATAACCGCCACGGCGTCCAGCGCCGATTCCACTAGAACCCCGCCGGCTCGTACTCGCCGAAGGCGCGCCGCAGCACGTCCGAGACCTCGCCCAGGGTCGCATAGGCGCCCAGCGCCTCCCGCATCGGGTACAGGAGGTTGTCGGTTCCCCTGGCGGCCTCCTCGAGCTCCTTCAGCGCGGTCTCGACAGCCGCTCCGTCCCGTTCATCGCGCAACGCCTCGAGCCGGTCGATCTGCCGGGCCTGGAACTCCGGGTCGAGCTCGTGCAGCTCCATCGGCTCCTCGATCGGCTGGACGAACTCGTTGACCCCGACAACCACGCGCTCGCCGGACTCCAGCCCGGTGCTGATCCGGTAGGCCGCTTCTTCGATCTCGTTCTTCATCCAACCCGATTCGATGACCTCGACCGCCCCACCCATACCGTCGATGCGTTCGATGTAGTCGGCGGCGCGGTCGTGGATCTCTTCGGTCAGCGACTCGACAAGCCACGATCCGCCGAGCGGGTCGGCGACGTCGGCAACGCCCGACTCGTGGGCGATGATCTGTTGCGAGCGGAGCGCGATCCGGGCAGCCTTTTCGCTGGGGAGGCCGAGCGCCTCATCGAACGAGTTCGTATGCAGCGACTGCGTGCCGCCGAGCACCGCAGACAGCGCCTCGAGTGCGGTACGGACGATGTTGTTCTCGGGCTGCTGGGCGGTCAGGGTCGCCCCGCCGGTCTGCGTGTGGAAACGCAGCATCGCAGACCGGGGGTTCTTGGCCCCGAAGCGCGTGGTCATGATCTCGGCCCACAACTGGCGCGCCGCCCTGAACTTGGCCGCCTCTTCGAAGAAGTTCATGTGGCAAGCGAAAAAGAACGACAATCTCGGCGCGAAGTCGTCAACCTCGAGACCCGCTTCGAGAGCGGCCTCGACGTAGGCGATCCCGTCGGCGAGGGTGAAGGCAACCTCCTGGACCGCAGTGCTCCCCGCCTCACGCATGTGGTAACCGCTGATAGAGATCGTGTTCCAGCGCGGGAGCCGGTCGCCGCAGTAGGCGAATAGATCGGTAACTATCCTCATGGACGGTTTAGGCGGGTATATATAGGTGCCGCGCGCGGTGTACTCCTTGAGGATGTCGTTCTGTGTCGTACCCGTGATGTCCTTCGGATCCACCCCCTGATCGATGGCCACCTGCTCGTAGAGCAGCAACAGAACCGCCGCAGTGGCGTTGATCGTCATCGATGTCGAGACCTTGTCCAAAGGAATGCCCTCGAGCAACAGCTCCATGTCCTTTAGGGAGTCGATGGCCACTCCGACCCGGCCGACCTCATCGGCTGCCCTGGGATGGTCCGAGTCGTAGCCCATCTGGGTTGGGAGATCGAAGGCAACCGACAGCCCGGTCTGACCCGCCTCGAGGAGGTAGCGAAAGCGCCTGTTGGTCTCCTGCGCGCTGCCGAAACCGGCGTACTGGCGCATCGTCCACAGCCGCTCCCGGTACATCTCGGGGTAGATCCCGCGCGTGAACGGGTGGTTGCCTGGCGCGCCGATCCCTCCAGGGGGTGTTTCGACCTGCTCGGGCGTGTAGACCGGGTGTATCTCGATGCCTGAATCGGTTCGGCGACTTTGGGCCACGGCCACCATGCTAGACGACACCTAGTAGGGTGCCGTGGGGGCTAAATTCTAAGAGCATGACAACCGTCGAGCAGGTATACGAAAAGCACCGGCCCAAGGCTTTCGAGGCCAAGCGCAGACCCTCGTCCTTCGAGGTCTGGTCGTGGTTCTTCATGCGTATCAGCGGGGTCCTCCTGCTCTTTTTGGTCCTGATTCACCTGTTCATCATGCATCTCGTGGGAAGCGGGGTGGAGCGGGTCGACTTCGCGTTCGTCGCCCGGAGGTGGGACTCCGTGGGATGGAAGACCTTCGATTGGCTTCTGCTGTTCCTGGCCCTGCTACACGGAACGAACGGGTTGCGCATTGTCATCGACGACTACCTGCGCAAGCCGCCGGTTCGCACGGCCGTAAAGGCCACTCTCTATACGCTGACGGTCGTCCTCATGATCATGGGCACCGCCGTGATCGTCACCTTCGACCCCACGGTCGGGGGCTAGGTGCCCGGGCCGGCGACGATTCGCAGGGACCTCTGAATGGCCCATCTCCACACCTACGACGCGCTCATAGTCGGGGCCGGAGGGGCCGGCCTTCGCGCCGCACTGGCCGCCGGCAAGAACGTCAAGACCGCGGTTGTCTCCAAGCTCTACCCCACCCGCTCCCATACCGGCGCGGCCCAGGGCGGAATGTGCGCGGCGCTGGCCAATGTCGAAGAGGACTCCTGGGAGTGGCATGCCTTCGATACGGTGAAGGGCTCGGACTTCCTCGCCGACCAGGACGCCGTCGACGTCATGTGCCGGGAGGCAGTCACCTCGGTCCACGAGCTCGAGCGCATGGGCCTTCCGTTCAACCGCACACCGGAAGGCAAGATCGACCAGCGCCGTTTCGGCGGACACACGAGAGACCACGGCGAGGCCCCCGTCAAAAGAGCCTGCTATGCGGCGGATCGTACCGGGCACATGATTCTGCAGACGCTGTACCAGCAGTGCAACAAGGAGGGTGTCGAGTTCTTCAATGAGTTCTTCGTCCTCGATCTCATCATGGTCGAAGGCGCGTGTGCGGGGATCGTCGCGTACGAGATTGCGACAGGAGAGCTGCACGTATTCCACGCCAAGTCGATTCTATTCGCCACCGGTGGCTTCGGAAAGATGTTTAAGATCACTTCGAACGCCCACACGCTGACCGGCGACGGCCCGGGCGTCGTTTACCGGACCGGGCTGCCGCTGGAGGACATGGAGTTCTTTCAGTTCCATCCCACCGGTCTGTACCGCTTGGGGATCCTGTTGTCGGAGGCGGCGCGCGGGGAGGGGGGGACCCTCCGCAACAAGGACGGCGAGCGATTCATGGAGAACTACGCGCCGACGATCAAGGACCTTGCGCCGCGCGACATGGTGTCGCGGGCGATGTTCTCCGAAATGAAAGAGGGACGCGGCGCGGGAGAGAACAACGATCATCTTCTGCTGGACCTCACCGACGTCGATCCCGAAGTCGTTGAGAAGAAGCTTCCGGATATCACCGAGTTCGCCCGCACCTACCTCGGCGTGGAGCCCCTGGAAGAGGGGGTTCCAGTCGTTCCCACCGCACACTATGCAATGGGCGGGATCCCGACCAACGTCAAGG
>JALZIQ010000083.1 GCA_030860205.1 Actinomycetota bacterium
GACATGGACCTTTGCATCGGGTGCAAGGCATGTGAGGTTGCATGCAAAGAATGGAACGACCTGCCCGTTGACGACACGCACAATTTCGGCAGCTACCAGAGCCACGAAGACCTCACCGCGTCGACATGGGACTTGATGCGCTTCAACGAGGTTGAGCTCAACGACGGTGATCTCGCATGGCTTATCCGCAAAGATGGCTGCATGCATTGTGAGGACCCCGGTTGTCTGGCTGCCTGCCCGGCGCCGGGCGCCATCGTGCAGTACGAGAACGGCATCGTCGACTTCGACCAGGAGATGTGCATCGGGTGCCAATACTGCGTTGCGGGCTGTCCCTTCAATATCCCGCGCTTCGACTCGGAGACGAAGAAGGTCTACAAATGCACTCTGTGCATCGATCGGGTCTCCTCTGGCCTCGAGCCCGCGTGCGTCAAAGCGTGTCCAACCGGCGCGATCCGTTATGGATCGAAGGAGGACATGCTCTCCTACGGCACCGAAAAGGTTGCCAAACTGAAGGCAAGGGGGTTCGACGACGCGATGCTGTATAACCCGGGGGGCGTCGGAGGACTGCACATGATGTATGTCGTACCGAGGGGCGAGTTGCTCGAGGACTACGGACTGCCCGAGAATCCGACCGTCACCGCGACGGCTTCGTTCTTCCCCGCGATGAGCGCTCTTCGCAAGATCGGGTCCCTTTCGATGTGGGCCGGCTTGATCGGGACGGCGGTGTTCTTCCTTCGCACGGGCAGGAGGCCGGCACCACCCGAGGAGGAGGCGCTTGCGTCCGCCCACGCAAAGGCTGGAGATTCCGGAGATGCCGGCGGGCCGCAGACAGGCGGCGAAGGGGCATCGGAAGACGGGGCGGCCAGGTGAGCGAACCAGATGAGCAGGCGGGCATAGCTCGTTACACCTTGTTCGACCGTATCGTCCACTGGCTGGTTGCTCTCAGCTTCTTCTACCTCATGCTTTCGGGACTTGCGCTCGGTTATCCGAGGATGGCGTGGCTTTACGACATCCTCGGTGGAGGACAGACCGTGCGGTGGCTCCACCCTGTGGCGGGAGTCGTCTTCACTCTTGGGCTTCTCGTGATGGTCTTTGCATGGACGAGCCAGATGCTATGGAGGAAGGTGGATACTCAGTGGGCGCGCTCTTTGCCCACCTACGTTCGAGAAGGACATATCGACCTCGACATAGGCAAATACAACGCAGGTCAGAAGGGCTACTATTGGTTTGCGATCGTAACCGGGTTGCTCTTGTTTCTGTCCGGGATTCCGCTGTGGCTCCCACAGCTCGTCGACCCCGGATGGGGGCAGCTCTTCCGCCTCGTCCATCACGCACTCTTCTTGCTCACCGTCGGCGGATTCATCGTGCATGTGTACATGTCGAGCGTCATGTTCCCCGGGACCTTCTCGTCCATGACAACGGGCCGAGTGTCGCGACGATGGGCCGCCTTTCATCACCCGAGCTGGTTCCGCGATCAGGAGGCTGGACGCACTTGATCGCCCCTGCGTCCTAAATGAGAGGCGCCCGGGGCGGCCCAGGGGACTTCGGCCGGCGGCTGCAGCGCGCTTCTGAGCTTGCGGCCGCGAGCTCCGCGGCCCAACAGCCGCTCTCTCTGCTGGTGACCGTTCTCGTCCATCAGGTAGATCGCGCCGGAGCCCCGGAGGTCGCCGCGGCAGCACACCGGATGACGGCGGGGGCGGCGCTCAACCGGCTAACCGGCCGCTGGCCTCTGCTGGAGCTGCAAGCCTGTGTCGGCCAACTCGAGATCGAGGTGCACCATGCGGTCGACGCGATTACCGCTGAGGGAGCCGAGCTACCTTCCGCGCTGGCCGAGCATGGCGCAGAGCTGGCCGCGGGGCTCGATTCCGGGGGGATTCTCCAGACGTGGCTGGACGACCCCACCCTGGTAGACGGTCGGTGGGCTTTTTGGCTCGGCGCCGCAGCGGCCCCGCTCCTAGAGGTCGCGGCAGCCCAGGTGGATGTGCCTGGGCGCAATGAGTGGAGCGGGAGCGCTTGCCCGATCTGCGGTGGGCTGCCTCAAACCTCTGCGATTGCGGAGGAGTCGGGTGAGTTCATGGCCGGTTCTCCGCGGTATCTCATATGCGGCCGATGCGCGACGTGGTGGAGTTGGCCGCGAGCCACATGCCCTGCATGTGGCCAGGACGACAGCAGAAAACTCGGCTCCTACAACGCCGATGGGCGCAGTGGCGTCCGCATAGACGCCTGTGACTTGTGCGGGGGATATATCAAGGCGTTCGACCTTCGTGTCGAGGGTTCTGGGCCGGTAATCCCGGTAGTCGACGACGTCGCAACCCTGACCCTCGACCTCTGGGCACACGGGCAGGGGCTTGCAAGGCCCGTGCTTTCAATGGCCGGCGTCTGACGATCTTTCAGCCGATCGGGATACCCCTATATCGAGCTGATGGATCTGGCTGATAGGAGCGGGCCGCGCCGGGGCGGGTAGCGACCGCCCAGCTGGAGCAGTCGCACGGCGCGTCCCCGGTGTCCCCGGTAGGGCTCGAGCAGCTCGAGCATGCGGGCGTCGTCGGCGCGGCGCTCGCCCGACAGCGCCCACGACATCCGCCCTGGAAGATTGAAGTCACCCAGCCGCAGCGCATCGGTGTCACCCCAGGCGATCCGCGCCACCTCGGAGGCGGTCCATCTGCCGATTCCCGGAATGGTCTGAAGCCGTCTTTGCCCTTCCCGGGAGGTCGATGATGTCAATGCGTCCAACCTCCGGCCCTCGGCACAGACCCGGCGGATGATCTCCGCACGCTGCCGTTCGATACCCATCGCGCGGAATCGCCAGTACGGCACGGCGGCAAGGCATTGAGCCGAGGGAGGTAGGAGAAGGCCGGACGGCCCGGGGGCCGGTTCGCCAAAGGGACGCGAAGACCGGGCTTCGGATGCCCCGCCCGGGTAACATCGCGTGCGACCGAGACCTAAATCGGAGAGTGGAGATGGACGCCGCCACAGGCACACGCTATCTGGAGCTCATGAGCGACGGGGATCTCTCCATCCTCGGTGATGTCGCCGACGTCCTGGGCAAGCGCATGAGCGCTCTCGATCTGCGCTCGTCCCCGGAGTACGTCGAAGGACTGATCGCACACCCGCTGGCGTGGGGCCGGCTTTTTGGAGGCTCGGCCCGGGACCCGTTTCTGCTTGCCAGTCCGTTCTTGGTGTTTAGCCTGCTCGTCCACCGTGCCGGAACGGAACTACGGGGGGTCTCCTTCGTCGAAGAGTGGGTCGGCCCGCAAAAGAGGCTTCCTTTATTCGATGCCGGGGCACTCCGGGACTTCGTTGCCGATCCCTGGCACCGTCTGTTCCTTGTGGAATTACTGGCTTCCTATACCCATGTGGCAAGCGGCTCGGTCTGGGTTCAAGGACGCCGGGGATGGCGCCGACAGCGTTACAGCGAGTTGGATCCGATCCGGTTGGCGTCTCTTCTCGACGTGGTACCGGCGGAGGACCGCCCCGGCATCTACCGTCGCCTCGGAGACCTCGCGCTCTTCATGACCGGTGTCTTCCCCGATCGTAGCTCGTCGTGGCTGCTCAGCCTGAGCGAGCAAGACCGACTGCTGCGGTCGAGCGGAGTGGACGGCGCGGATACACATGAGGGCGCAGATCCGGAGACCCAGGCGCCGGCCGGAAGACTCGGATTGTTGGAGGATCTCGGAGAGCGCTGGTATCGCGCTGCTTATGCTTCCGTTCCGCCGCCGCCGACTCGAACAACCTCCATCCTGGCAAGCGTTGCGCAGCGATTCGGCACGGCGCGCCGAATCCTCAACTTCATCACGGACCGTTATCTGTTCTCCATGCGGGCCCGGTGGCTTGCCTGAGCGTCTCATCCACCACACCGTTCGTCGCCTACGCCTCCATGTCCCCAGCCGGCAAGCCTTATGCTGCACGGCTGCTGCTTATGGACGAGGGGGAGTAGCAATCCAGGGCCAGGGACAAGGGGGATGGAACGGCATGGGACAGCCCTTCAGGTGAGGACCCAGGCCGCGCTCAAGCGTCTCGTCGTAGGGTCGCCCAAATCCTCTGAGGATATCGAAGAGACGCTTCTCCCCAAGGTTCTGGCGCTTCCCATTTTTGCTTCGGACGCGTTGTCCTCGGTTGCCTATGCCAGTCAGGAGGTACTACTCGTTCTGGGGGCAGCAGGCACGGCGGCTCTTGTGAACGTCGTACCGATCTCGGTGGCCGTAGCGACGCTGCTCTGCATAGTGGTTATCTCGTACCGGCAAACGGTCAAGGCGTACCCAAACGGAGGCGGCGCCTACATCGTGGCCCACGAGAACCTAGGCAAGCATGCTGGCCTCGTTGCCGGTGGCGCTCTGTTGATCGACTACGTCATGACCGTGGCGGTGTCGATAGTGGCCGGAGTTGATGCAATAGTTTCTGCTGCGCCGGCACTGGCTTCCGGCAAAGTGGCCTTTGCGATCGGGTTTGTGCTCCTTGTCATGCTGGCCAACCTGCGCGGCGTGAAGGAGTCGGGCACGCTTTTCGCCATACCGACCTATGGGTTCATCCTCTCGATAGGCGTCCTTCTGGGGACCGGCTTCGCGCGATGTCTCAGCTCTTGTCCGAGCGCCGGCAGTGCCGGCCTGCAGCTTCCGCCTGAGGCATCGCTGGACCCGTTTCTTCTGCTCACCGCCTTCGCTGCAGGAACCACGGCGCTCACGGGCGTCGAGGCGATCTCGAATGGTGTGCCTGCCTTCAAGAAGCCTCAATCCAAGAATGCGGCAACGACCCTTGCCCTGATGGGCGCGCTTTCCATCTCCATGTTCCTGGGGATCTCGTTCCTGACGAGATTGACGCACGTGGTCTACGAGGAATCGGCCGAGCGAACCGTGGTGGCTCAGATCGCCCACGCCGCCTTCGCTGGGGGCCCGATGTTCTATTTGGTGCAGGCGACGACGGCCGCCATCCTGATTCTTGCCGCCAACACGGCTTTTCAGGGCTTCCCCCGGCTCGCGTCCGTGCTCGCCCAAGACCGCTTCTTGCCTCACCAGTTCAACAATCGCGGGGATCGGCTTGTCTACTCGAATGGAATCGTCATGCTGTCGTTGGTTGCTGCGCTGCTCATCTTCGTCTTCGATGCCCGGTTGACGGCGTTGATTCAGCTGTACCTCGTCGGTGTGTTTATTTCATTCACCCTTTCGCAGTGGGGGATGGTGCTGCATTGGTGCAGGACCAAAGGTGCCAATTGGCGCCGCAATCTATGGGTACAGGGAATAGGGGGAGCAGCCACCGCGCTCGTACTCTGTGTCGTGGTCGCAACCAAATTCCTAAAAGGTGCTTGGGTGGTCATACTGGCGATTCCAGTTCTCGCGTATCTGATGCGGTCGGTCAAGGCGCACTACACACATGTTGGCGAGCAGCTTGCCGAGCGGGCACGCCGCCCGCACGACAGGGTTCCGGGGAATCAGCACATGGTTATCCTCGTGAATCACAGTGTCGACGGGGCGACGGCGCGTGCCGTTGGTTACGCAAAGGCTATATCCGGTGCTGAGATATCGGGGGTGACCTTCACCGAAGGACTCGAGGGTGACTGGGCCCGCATTGCCCCCGACCTCGACTTGGAGGTCATAGGCAAAGGCGGGCTGAAGGAAAAGCCTTTGCTCGAATATCTCGACAGAAGGCGAAGGGCGTTGGCGGAGGATGACTTTCTCACACTGGTGATCCCCGAGATCCTTCGGAGACGAAGCTTGATGGAGGTTTTCACCCACCCTTCCGTCCACCGGTTGAAAGCGGGACTTCTCAACGAACCCGGGATTCAGGTCCTCGATATCCCGGTTCACCAGGATGAGATCTCCTCGGGTATCGAGGGAGAACGGCATGAGCCCCAGGAACATCACATCATCGTCCTGCTCTCGGGGGTGCACAACGCAACCCTGCAGGCGATCGAGTACGCCGAAACCCTCCAAGGCACCGATCTGAAGGGCCTCCATATTTCATTCGAGGATGCTAATGTCGATGAGCTTAGAAGAAGTTGGACCGAGGCCAACGTCCCGCACGAGCTCGAAGTCGAAGTATCGTCATACCGGGACCTGGGCACCACCGTCACCGAGTACGTCCGCCGCTACAATGCCGATGGGCGAAGGAAGGTCGTGACACTCGTGCTCCCCGAATACGTCGTCGAGAAGCGGCGACACCAGCTGCTGCACAACCAGACGGCGCTCATCATCAAGGGCAGGATGCTGTTGGAGCCCGGTGTCGTCGTTGTGAGTGTCCCCTACATCGTCGAAGGATGATGGGGGCCCGATCCGGCACCATCGGGCAACGCTCGACAGGAGGTAGATGAGATTGCCGGACAGGCTAATGGAGGAACTGTTCGACTGGCTGCGGATTCCGTCAATTTCGACCGGCGGGGGTGGCGCCGGGGCGCTGGTGCGCGCGGCGGAATGGGTCTGCGAACGAGTCGAGGACGCAGGGGGAAAAGCGGGGCTTGCGGGACGCCCCGGGGGTAATCCCGTGGCCGTTGGCGAGCTTGGTGCGACGACGAAGGACGCACCAACCGCGTTGATCTACGGTCACTACGACGTCCAGGGCGTGGACGCCATCCCGTCGTGGAAGTATCCGCCGTTCGAGCCCACGATCGAGGACGGGCGCATCTACGCGCGGGGGGCGTCCGATGATAAAGGCAACTTCCTGCCCCTATTGCACGTTGCGTGCGAGCTCGCTCGCAGAGACGAATTGCCCGTGAATGTGCGCGTCGTCGTGGAAGGGGAGGAGGAGGCCGGAGGAGAAACGGTCAAGGAGTGGGCCGAACGCGACGAACGCGGCGCGGACTGTGCCATCGTGTTCGACTCCGACATGATCAACGACCGCATGGCTGCCTTGACTGTGAGTCTACGGGGTGTCATCGCCCTGTCACTGGATGTGCGAACCGCAGGCAAAGACCTCCATTCGGGTACCTATGGCGGAAGCGTGCTGAACGCCACTCACGTTATCCACCGCATGCTTGCCGCAGTCCTTCCGAACGCGGACGGAAGGCTGCGGTCTGAGCTGAGAGACGGCATCACAGAGCCCTCCCAAATCGAGCTGGAAGAGTGGGGCAAGCTGCCAGCCGGGGATGATGTGATCGCCGAATCTGGAGGCAGCCCGCTCGATGATCGAGCGGGCGCCGACTACTACTCCCGTAACGGCGCGGATGCGGCACTCGATGTCAACGGGATAGCAGGTGGTGACCCGGTCAACGCCCGGACGATCGTACCGGCGACCGCCCACGCGAAGTTGTCGATGCGCCTTGCGCCCGGGCAAAGCGCCCGTGCAATGCAGCAGGTACTCGAAGAGCTGCTGCTGTCGGCCGCTCCGGCAGGCGCCGAGGTGGGCATCAAGTTCGCACCCGCCGGGGAACCCGCGTTCTTCGACCCTCGTTCGGCAGCGCTTCGCCTGGGTAAGCGTGCGCTCGAGCAGGCCACCGGGATGCCCGTCGCCATCCAGCGCGCCGGCGGGTCCATTCCCATCCTTGCCAACTTCGCCGACCGTGGCATTCAGACGATCATCAGCGGCTTCGCACTTGCGGGCGACGCCGTTCACGCACCGAACGAGAGCTACCGAGTCGAAAGTCTGAAGCTGGGGGAAAAGGCGGCCTATATGTTGTATTCAACACTCGCACGTCTGGGGGGCTGAGCTCTGCGTCCTCACCTCAAGGGTAGAGACTTAGAGCTCGTGCTCCAACCGAGGCGCGAAGATGCAGGCTTGGGTTACAGGTTGGGCGACTTGGGTTACAGGTTCGGCGGAGGGACTTGCGGATGAACCAGCCTCTTATTGTCGATGCGGTGCGGACTCCGGCCGGCCGCTACGGGGGCGCGCTGTCGTCCGTCCGGCCCGACGATCTCGCGGCCCACGTCGTCGGGGCGTTGGTCGCGCGCAACCGTGTGCCTCCCGAGCGCATCGACGACGTCTATTGGGGGGCGGCCAATCAGGCGGGTGAAGACAATCGCAACGTGGCCCGCATGGCCGTGCTGCTTGCAGGGCTTCCGGTCGAAGTGCCGGGAGCCACGGTCAACCGTTTGTGCGGATCCGGGCTCGAGGCGATCAATTGCGGATATCGGGTCATTCGCTCGCAGGAGGCGTCGCTTGTCCTGGCCGGTGGGTCGGAATCAATGAGCCGGGCGCCATTCGTGATGGCCAAGGCGTCAAAGGCCTTCGACCGCAATCCGGCCATCTACGACACCACCATCGGTTGGCGATTTACCAATCCCAGGCTCGAAGAGGTGCACGAAGCACACTCCATGGGAGAGACCGCGGAGATCGTTGCCGAGCGGTACGGCCTCACCCGTGAGGAACAGGATGCATTTGCTTCCGAAAGCCACCGGCGCGCCGTACAGGCTCAGGAGGAGGGCCGCTTCAAGGACGAGTTGATTCCGGTCGAAGTGCCGCGGCGCGAGGGAGGCCCCATCGTCGTGGACGCAGACGAGCCGCCGCGTCCGGACACCGACTCGGATAAGCTCGGCGCGCTCAGGCCGGCGTTTACCAAGGATGGAACTGTGACGGCGGGCAACTCGTCCGGCGTGAATGATGGCGCCGCTGCGGTTCTTCTCGCCTCCGAGGAGATGGCCGCCGACCAGGGATGGCGCCCGATGGCGGGCGTGGTCACCAGTGCGGTCGCTGGAGTCGAACCGCGCGTCATGGGGTTGGGGCCGATACACGCCACGCGCAAGGCGCTCGCACGAGCGGGGCTGACGCTTGACGACATCGACCTCATCGAACTGAATGAAGCCTTTGCAGCACAATCTCTGGCATGCGTGAAGGAGCTTGGCCTCGATCCTGGGAAGGTGAACGTGAACGGCGGGGCCATCGCCCTGGGACATCCGCTGGGTTCATCGGGTGCACGCATACTGACCACTCTTGTACATGAGCTCGACCGGAGGCAAGGCCGCTACGGGCTCGCCACCATGTGTATCGGAGTTGGCCAGGGCATTGCCACGATCGTGGAACGCGTCCCGGCGCCGCCTGCCGGGCAGATATGAGATCGTTGGATCCTCTGAGCAGCCGGCGATTGAGCCGCCCTGGAGGCGTTTTGTCTACGAACAGCTTCCAGGGCGGATTGTATTCGGTGCCGCGGCGTCGATCGGAGGTTGAGGATTCATGAGCTCCATCGATGACCTTGGTTTCGTCCACCGTTTCGACAGAACCGAAGGTGCGGATGTAACACTTCTGGTTCTCCACGGCACCGGGGGGAACGAAGACGATCTCATATCGTTGGCGCGTTCCCTTGCTCCCAACGCGCACCTGTTGAGCCCACGGGGGAAGGTCCTCGAGGACGGCGCGCCGCGCTTCTTCCGTCGCCTGGCGATGGGCGTGTTCGATGTCGAGGATCTGATTGAGCGCACCCATGAGCTCGCCGAGTTCGTCCAGAAGGCAACGGAGTCTTACGGGATAGACTCCACGCCTGTCTTTGCGCTTGGGTATTCCAACGGCGCCAACATCGCTGCGAGCCTTTTGCTCTTGCGGCCCGAATTGCTTGCCGGCGCCGTGATGCTGAAAGCGATGAAGCCTTTGGACCCCGAATACGAGCCGGATCTGAGCGACATCCCGGTCCTTATCGCCGGCGGGCGCACCGATCGGATGATTGCTCCAGCGGCCACCGACGAGCTGGTCGATTTGCTGAATGTGTGCGGTGCAGACATCACGGTGCACTGGGAGCCGGGGGGACACGAAATCACTCCGAACGACGTAGCAGCCGCATCTGCCTGGTTTGCGGACAAACGACCAAGCGCCCCGGGCGGCGGCTAAGCCCTCATTGAGCTTGCCTCATCTCGGTTGCAAGCGCACCGGACCCTCCTCTGTAGTTCATCTTCGGTTCATGACCAGCACCTCGATGGTTCACTTCCGCTTGCTATTCCGGTGGTTGGGAAATCGGGAGTTGGGGAAAAGGAGGCGTCCAAATGGATCGAAGAGCCTTTCTGCAGCGTGGGGCCGCGGTGTCGGGCGGGCTTGCGCTGGCCGGGCCGTTGCAGGCTTTCGCAATGCGATCTGCTTCGGGAGCGACGACGGAGGCCGACGGATACGGCAAGCTGATCAATATGGGGGCTCTCGCGCTTCCCGAAGGTTTCACGTACCGGACAATCTCCAGTACGGGAAGGCTCATGACCGACGGAAACCCAACTCCTACGGCATTCGACGGAATGGCTGCGTTTCCGGGCGGGAACGGCAACAGCATCCTGATCCGTAATCACGAGAACCGTAAAAGCACCGGTGACACGGACGAGACCGACGTCGAGGTCCCCGCAGAACTGCGCTACGACCCAGACCCGATGTTCAACGGCGGAAACACGAAGTTGATCGTGGATCGAGAGCGTCGTTTGGTGCGAGATTTCGCGGTTCTCGGTGGGACGAGCACGAACTGTGCCGGCGGCGCAATGCCATGGGGGAGTTGGGTGACGTGCGAAGAGGTCTTTCAAGACGGCGAGAAGCCGCATGGTTATATTTTCGAGGTTCCGGCGTATACGAAGGGGCCGGTCGAAGCCGTACCGGTGAAGGCCGCAGGCAGATTCGTGCACGAGGCCGTCGCGTGGCATGGTGGTGTCCTTTATCAGACTGAGGACCAGCGTTACGACGCCGGCTTTTATCGTTACGTTCCGGATCAACCCCCCGGGCGCGACCGATCGCTTGCATCGACGACCGGCAAGTTGGAAGCGTTGTCGCTCGTGGACGTCGAGGACGCCAACACCGACGGGTTTCCCGTAGGCGAAGCCTTCGTCGTCGCCTGGGTTCCGATCGAGGACCCCGACCCAACCACCGACACGGTGAGGGATCAGGCGCACGATCTCGCTGCGGCCGGATTCAACCGCCCGGAGGGCGCCTGGACAGGCGGAGGAAAGGTGTACTTCGACTGCACCGAAGGTGGCGTCGCGGGTCTGGGCCAGATCTGGGAATACGATCCCGGGAAAGAAACCCTCACGCTTATCTACGAGTCCCCAGGACCGGAAGAGCTCAAGAACCCCGATAATCTCGTGGTGGGGCCCGGGGGCGTTCTCTTTCTCTGTGAGGATTCCGAGCCTCCCCAGTACGTGCGCGCTCTTACCCCGGACGGACGCATATTTGACTTCGCTCGTGGGAACAAGAACGAGACCGAGTTTGCGGGTGCGACGTTCGATCCCACCGGGCGCATCCTCTTTGTCAATCAGCAGGGTGATGAGGAAGAGGGCATCCCGGGGGTGACCTACGCAATCTCGGGTCCCTGGACGGGCGCCAGGTAGGAATTTTTCCGCACCAAGGAGCGGGAAGGGCCCCGGGCTTCGGCCGGAGGCCCTCCCTGGCTACGGTCCGCTGGACGGGGTCTGCCAAGGTGCGCTGAAGGTCGGGTGATGGGACAATGAGCCTATGGACAACACCGAAACAGCAATTTTCGCAGCAGGTTGCTTCTGGGGAGTGGAGGCGGCGTTCCGGCGCACCCGCGGGGTGCGGTCGACCCTCGTCGGCTACACCGGCGGCGTCACCGAGGATCCCGATTACAAGGCCGTTTGCACCGGCAGGACGGGGCACGCGGAGGCTGTAAAGGTCGAGTTCGACCCAGAGGAGATCTCCTACGGAGAGCTTCTGCAGGTGTTCTGGGACGCGCACAACCCGACCCAGCGCAACCGGCAGGGGTTCGACATAGGAACGCAGTACCGTTCTGCGATCTTCACCCAGGGTCCGGAGCAGGAGGCCGAGGCAAGGGCGTCGAAGGACAAGGTGCAGGGGCGCTACCGAAAGCGTGTGGTGACCGAGATCGAGCCGGCCTCCGAGTTCTATCCGGCGGAGGACTACCACCAGCGGTACCTCGAGAAGCGGGGAATGGCGGTCTGCGCAATCCCGAGGTGAGCCTGGAGCGATTCATGGCGAAAGGGCGACCTTCCGGCATTTCGACCCGGGGCAGCGCAGAATCTACTCTGCTTGCACCGAGATGACAATATGAGGCATAGCGGGCGCTATCAGCTCCGCATGCGGCGTGACACCGGGACGGCGAACCACAACAGTGCGAACGCACATGCAGAAAGCGCCGTGCAGATCGGCGTAAGCGAACCTCCGACGACCAAGTCCGTGATTACGAACACAACCCCCGTTATCGCCAGGGCAAGAAAGACCAGACCTCCAACCGCTAACCCGTTGGAGAGGCGCAGCATCCTCTCCTTGTCCCCCTCTCGCCATTGGACGCGGTGGTAAGCGGTCGGCGCAATGAGTAGGGCCGTCGATGCGGCGGTGCAGAGGAACGTGATGAAGTAGACGTTCTTCTGTGTTGCGGTAACTGATTTGTAGCCCTGGCTGAAGGGCACGGTCAACAGGAAGGCGAACAGGACCTGGACGCCGGGAAGCGCTACCCTGAGCTCATTGAGGAGTTCGAGAAGCTCTCGATCGCGCCTTTCTTTGGCTTTCTCGTCCCCCATAATCTGTATGAGGATACTTTGTTGCCAAAACAAAACCGTAGATGAAGGGAAATCGATGAAGATCGAAGCCCGGTGCCGGACCTGCGACAGGAACTTCCTCCTGTCTCAGATAGGGCCTGCTTCTGACGCTCCCGGACGCTGCCCCTTCTGTGGGGCTCGTTTCGCTCCCTCTTACACCCCTTTCCTGGTAGAAGCGGTCCCCCAGGCCGAGGCGGCCGCCACCCAGTTCGTTCAGGCTCTGGGCCGGCTCCAGGCAATGGATACCGGATTCGAGGTAGACATCGAGGGCGTCAGCGCCGATGTCGCCCGGGCGGTGTGGGCCAGTGAGGGGACTCCTTTGACCGACTTCCTTGCGGCCGAGCGCCGGCTACAAACAGGCGGTGGCGACGGGGCGGAGCCCCTGAAGGTGGTGGTCGTTACCGGCGACGAGCAGGTCCAGGAAGAGGTGCGTTTCGGGTTTCCAACCGGGGTGGAGGTGTCCATATTGCGCGATGCGCGCGAGGCGTGGGAGTGGATGCACGACAAGACTCCATCCGTAGCGATCATGGACATCCAGACAGGGAGTGCCGGCGGTTTCGGGCTCGCTCGAGACATGGCTCAGGATCCTAAGCTTGCTGCAGTACCGGTCCTGATGCTGATCGAACGACGACAAGACGAGTGGCTCGCCGAGCAGGCGGGCGCGACGTCTCATCGCATCAAACCAGTGGACGCCGATGACCTGGTGGCGGAGGTCCTCTCACTGGCGGGCGGCTAGGGATCCAAGCTCGTTCAG
>JALZIQ010000098.1 GCA_030860205.1 Actinomycetota bacterium
TGGACCTGCCCCGGTTTCGTAGACCGTCTACAGCTTGACGAGTGTCGCGGGTTCTCGGCTTTCGTGCCACCTCCTCTCGAACTCGGCGGGGCTGATCATCCCGATCGTGGTGTGACGCCTCTTGCGGTTGTAGAAGATCTCGATGAAGTCGAATATCGCGAGCTCTGCGTCGAGCCGGGTCGGCCAGGAATGACGGTGCAACAGCTCGCTCTTGAGCGTCGCGATGAATGATTCCGCCGCGGCGTTATCGTACGCGTCACCAACCGAGCCCATCGACGACACGATGCCGGAGTCGCGCAGCCGCTTGCCGAACGCGAGACTCGTATATTGGCAACCGTGATCGCTGTGGTGCACGAGACCGGGCCCCGGCTTGCGGTTCTCGATCGCCATGTTGAGCGCGTCGAGCACGAGCTCGGTCTTGAGATCGTTTCGCATCGACCATCCGACGACGCGCCGGGAGAAAAGATCGAGCACGAAGGAGACGTACAGGAATCCCTGCCACGTCCTCACGTAGGTGATGTCGGCGACCCATCTTTGGTCAGGGGCGTCGGCGGTGAAGTGACGCTCCAGCAGATCGGCGGACGCGGTCGCAGCGCGGTCCTTTCTCGTCGTCCAGTGCCGCCGGCGCCGGCAGCAGCCCCGGATCCCGTGACGAGCCATGAGCCGGGCGACCCGGTTGCGCGAGCACGAGATCTTGTGCTCGTCTTTGAGCTCGAAGTGGATCCGGGGAGCACCGTACGTCTCCCTCGAGTTGGTGTGGATCACGCGGATCTTCTCCACCAGAAGCGCGTTGCGCCGCGCCCTGTCAGACACCGGCCGGCGCCGCCACGCATAGAACCCGGCCTTGGAGACCTCGAGGACCTCGCACATGGCCTTGATCGGGAAGTTGGCCTTCTCCGCCTCGATGAAGCGGAATACAGCTACCGGATCTCGTCGCCCCTGTTGGAGAAGAAGGCCGTCGCTTTTCCCAGGATGTCGCGCTCCATGGTGAGGCGCTTGACCTTGCGGCGCAGCTCCCTCAACTCGTCGCGCTCCTCGGTCGTCAGTCCGTCGCGCTTGCCGGTGTCGACGTCGGCCTGGTGGACCCAGTTGCGCAGCGTCTGGTGCGAGATCCCGAGCTCGTCGGCGATCTTCGGAATGGACTCGTCCGTGGAGCGGACGAGCTGCACGGCTTGCTCCCGGAACTCATCCGGGTATCGCGGGTGTGACCGTGGCACGTGGGACTCCTTCCTGGGGACATCATCCCCAAAGGTTAGGTGTCCACGAAACCGGGGGGGCTTCAACTAGCTGCCGGCCCTTGCCTCCAGCAAATCCTTGAGCGTCGCAAAGTCGTTCTTGAACTGGCGCTCCGCCTGGCGACCCACCAGAGGTTCAGCGAGCTTGAAGAACCCGCCCGGCTCCCCTTGAGCCTCAACCTTTACGACTGTTGACGCCTCCCTCGGCTCGAGGGTATGGCTGATCTGAAAGGGGACCGGACCGGAGACGACCCGGAGGTCGAACCTCCTCGGCGGCTCGTGCGCCGTAACCTCAGCTTGAGACTCGAACCGGCGGCCCAGGAAATTGCGAACGTTGGTCACTCGGGTGCCCACTCCCATCGGCCCTGGGGAGTCCTGCCTTGACTCCGAGACCATCGACTGCCACTCCGGCAACTTGTCCGAATCGGTCAAGTAGGCGAAGACCTCTTCCGCCGGTCGATTGACCACCTCTGTTAACTCGAATCTGACCATGGCTCATCCCCCTATGAACACGCTTGCTTCCCGTCACTGTGACGATTCATCGCTAGAGACAACATAACCGAGCATCCAACGCTCTCCCGCCCGGCGACGGGTTTTCTCATGCTCGGCAGTTTGCGCGTATGACCAATGGCGTTGACGAGCTCTCTGATCTCGAGGGGTTAGCGGGGAGCCCTGCTCTTGCTCCGACGCTGAACATCATCCTGCTCAGTCCTAGCGAACGACAGCTCCACGTCGAGGGCTGGAAAGGGGCTTGGAGAAAAGGTAACCCTGGCCTAACGTGCACCCGAGAGCCATCAATTCCACTGCTTGTGCCGAGGTCTCGATGCCCTCGGCAATGGTCGTCAGGTTGAGAGATTCTGCGAGACTCATTACGGCACGGCAAAGCGAAGAGTCGTCCGTACCCGTCAGAATTCTGTCGACGAATCTTTTATCGATCTTCAAGTAGTCCAATGGAAACCTCTGCAGATAGGCAAGAGAGGAATATCCTGTGCCGAAATCGTCTATAGCGAGGCGCACTCCCAATTCCTTGAGCTCCCGCAATCTGGTCATGGTTTTGTCGGTCTCCTCCATCAGGAAGCTTTCTGTGATCTCCAGGATCAGCGACCCGGCCGGAAATCCGGTTTTGTGCAAGGCGGCTGCGACGGTGTCCACGAAGTGCGATTGTTGGAACTGCTTGGCGGATAAGTTCACGGACAAATTCATGTGCCGCGCATCCGGACTTCGAACCTGCCAACCCCGGGCCTGCCGGCAAGCTTCGTTCAATACCCACTCTCCGATGGGAACGATCATTCCAGAGTCCTCTGCGAGAGGGATGAAGGAGCTGGGCTGCAACAGCCCTCTCCGGGGATGTTCCCAGGGAACCAGGGCCTCGCAACCCATTGCCCAGCCCCCATGCAGCGCAACTATCGGCTGAAAGTGCAGCAGGAGTTCGTCGTCGTCGACCGCCCTTTGCAGGTCGTCCTTGAGGCCGATACGTTCGAGCAAAGCGGCTCGCATGCCGGGCTCATAGACATCGTATCTGCCCCCACCGCGATTTTTCGCCCGGTACATCGCAACGTCGGCATCCTGCAGGATGTCTTCCACGGTGTACGAAGTGCCTGCAGTCATCGCAATTCCGATGCTGCCGGATATCAAAAGCCTCTTCCCCTGAATCTCGAAGGGGTCCCGGAGGGCCGCGAGCACGCGCTGGACGGCTGTCACTGCCTCCTCGGGATGCCCAAGATCCTCAAAAAGGAGGGCGAACTCGTCTCCTCCAAGCCGTGCCGCGGTATCAATGGATCTGAGCGGTGCTCGGAGACATTCGGCAACACCCTGCAGCAATTCATCGCCTGCGTCGTGCCCGAGAGTATCGTTGACACTCTTGAAGTCGTCGAGGTCCAGAAAGGCGACGGCTAGCACCCTTGAGTTCCTCTTTAGCGCAGCCATTCCGTGTGAGACACGTTCGCGGAAGAGCACTCTGTTGGGCAGGCCGGTGAGTGAGTCATGGAAAGCTTGCCTCGTCAGCTCCTCCTCGAGTGCCTTGCGCTCAGTCACATCTCTATAGTTGATGACAATGCCGCGAATAGCAGCATTGTCTTGGGTCAGTCGCTCGGCGGGGACAGCACAGGTCTCGGTGTGCATCCTTAAGTTGACCTCTTGGCACCAAGCCTTGGCATCGGAATTGGCATGATCGATGTCATCCCAGCCTTCGGATGCGACCACGAGGTCGGACTTGGCGTAGCCCACAAGTGCTTCCACGACACCCTTGGACTCCGGGTCGTCCGCTTCGCAGAAATCCGGACGGAAACAGAAGTGAGTGGCGAAGCGCACTTAGTCGGGATGGGGAACGACGAGGTTCATCTCGAGCTCGGCAGCTATCGGGGCGCAGCCGAGCTCTGCGGCGTGCCACCGCTTCACCACCCTCTTCACCGTGTTGTGGTAAGCACTTCCTCGCAGACTTCAGCGGGCACCTCCGGCGGTCGCTGGTGTGGGTTCGCACCAGCACCATCGCGACCCCGGAGGTCGCCCATGCGGATTGGCTCAGCTCAGGGGAGTGGAGGATACTTTCGAGTGGCCACAGGTGGCGACTTTCCCATGGCCATGGACACTCCCCACAGCCGTCGGCGCGTTCGCCTCGACCTTCATTAAGCCTGGCTTTCTCAGCGGTTGTAGACCCTTCCTTTGCAAGCAGGCGCCCCGTCCCTGGATGATCGAGATCAATTACGACAGAGGCAAATGGGAGCCCCGCCGTTCCGAGGACGCATTCAACCGCAGCCCGACAGGGGAATAGGACTTCCACTCAAGTTATCCCTTCGCTAAGTCGAGGATTGAGGGACGAGCCGAAGCACGCGCCCAGCCGAGGAGAAGGACCATGAGAATATCGCCCCCGGGGGGTCGCCCACGCGGATTAGGCCAAATCAGAGAGAGTTGGTCATTTCGAGTGGCTGAGTGTCACCAAGACACACTACTTGGTGGCCTGAGCAGGGCGTTAGGGACGTGATGCTTTGAGAGCCTTGGTCGTGGGCGGCGCCGACATTCGGGGATCTCTCACCGCGGTTCGGGCTCTTGCTCGTGCAGGATGGACAGTCGGCGTCGGCTCTCCCAGGCCGGGGCTCGCAAACTACTCCAACCTTTGTACCCGATGGCACTTCGTCCCATCCCCGAAGGATTCTCTTGCTGCGTTCATTGACGCCGTCAACTCCGCCGGTGAGCAAGACCGCTATGGACTCGTCTTCGGCGGGGGGGACGACGAGGTGTTGGCCCTCTCCGGAGCGCGACGAGAACTCAAGATGACGGTGCCTTACGCATCCCACGCCAATGTCCTGCGGGCTCTTGACAAGTTGAAGTTGCACGAAGCAGCTCGTCGTGTGGGGATGGCCACGCCACGGACGAGGGAAGCGAATCCCGGCCTCTCGGAAACCGTCGAGGCAACCGTTGTCGTAAAACCGAACATTCACTGGACGCCGGGCAGCGAGGCCGGCACATCTCGATTCGCCGCGGTCGTCACAAATCAGCGCGATACGGTTCAACGGCGCTCTCGTGAGATCTTGGATGCGGGGCGCACACCACTTATTCAGGAGTTCATCCCGGGAAGGCTTCTGGCCTTCGTTGCGATCGCCGATCGGCATGGGAACATGCTGACCGGCTTCTCACAGATCACCGACCGAGTATGGCCTGTTGGAGCGGGCATGTTCACGAGAGCCACCATCATCCCTACCGACGATCAACTGTGGGACCAGGCGTCTGCTCTTCTAAAGGAGCTGAGGTGGTTCGGCGTCGCACAGCTCCAGTTCCAGTGCACGGACGAGGGCGAACGATACCTGCTCGACTTCAATGGTCGTTTTTATTGGTCGCTTGCACTGGCAGTCAACGCCGGTTTGAACCTCCCAGCGATGTGGGCCAGTCTCGCCACGGATCAAGCAGTCGGGGACATTCCCCCTCTTCCAATAGGAACTCGCTACCAGTGGCTGGGGGGGGACTTACATCGTGCGTTCACAGAGCGCCGAGGTGGCTTACTCCATGACTTGGGGGATACGCTCAACTTCGCTAGATCCGCAACCCATAGTTTATGGGACAGGGAGGACGTCCGTCCATCGCTTCACCTGTTGCCACAGAAGTCCGGTCGAATGGCCAGAGAGGCCATGCGCCGCCTCGCCAATCGGAGCGTCGATCCTCCCGAATCGGTAACCGCTGCGGGGCAACAGGATGCAGAAGCCGTCCGGCCAGCTGCCACGAGGTAACAGACGTATCCACATCGCTCCAGGCAAGATCGCCATCGAGGACGCTACCGACAGCAAAGATCCTTTGCGTTCCATAATTCTGATCCTTCCTTCGCTGCAAAGACCGCAATGGCCAAACCGGCCAGAGGGTCAGCCCACCACCAACCAAAGAGGCCATTGGTCACGAGTCCAACGAGAAGGAAGGCAGAGAGGTAGGTGCAAAGCGTCGTCTGCGTTGAGTCTGCCTGGAGCGCCCGGCTATCAAGCTGACGAGCAACGATGCGCTTTTGCCAGGCAAGCACGGGCATGACAATCAGCGAGACGATTGCCAGAATGATCCCAGGCACGCTCTCATCAGCATGTGATTGCGTCACAAGGTCAACGAGCGCTCGCCCACCTACGTAGGCAGCGAGCGCTAGGAAGGCAACCGCCACGAGCCGGATCGCCTTACGTTCCACTTCCTCAGCAGTACGGGTGTCCCGCTCCTCGCTCCGCAGACGCCATATCAGGATGCTCCCGGAAGACGCCTCCACGATGGAGTCAAGGGAGAAGCCAACCAAGGCAACCGAACCAGCGAAAAAACCAGCCGTCAAACCCACGACCGCCTCAAGAACGTTCCAGCCCACGGTGAAGTATTCAAGGAGAAGCCCGCGACGCAGTCTCTTTTTCCGGGTAGGAGCGAGCGCTACCTCGTTAGTCCCCTCAATCCGTCCATTGACGATAGGGCCGTCAACGAGTTGGCTCACAATCTCTTTGTCGCCCTTAAGCGCAGCGCTCATTTCACTGGCCTGTCCGTCAACGGAATGTATCTATCCACGTGGCGCATACATTATGACCAACACGCCCAAGAGACAAGCCGCAGCGCCGAGCACATCCCACTTATCTGGACGGAAGCCATCAACCACAACTCCCCATACTAAAGAGCCACCGACGAAGACGCCGCCATACGCTGCAAGGATGCGACCGAAGTGGGGATCCGACTGAAAGGTAGCCACGAAACCGTACAGTCCAAGAGCAACCACACCGGCTCCCACCCAAACTAACCCTCGTTCCTCTCGCACGCCCTGCCAAACGAGCCAGGCACCACCAATCTCTGCAAGGGCGGCGACCACAAAGAGGAGGAGCGAGCGAGCGACTGTCATTCTCAAACACTAGCCGCAGGATTCCTCCCTCTGCTCTGACCACGCCTCAAGACTCACCAGCTTTGACGACAGAACAGGCCCAGCGGCGGTGAGGTCACGGAGTACGACAACCCTTAATGATCGTGGCAAGTCGGCGTCACCAAAGGCAAAGTAGAAGGACTCCAACGTACCTCCCATGTTCGTAATGAGCTTAGCAACTGCATCTCTCCGTCCGCTACCATCATTCTTCATCACTTGTCGTGGAGTCGTGGCTCCAAGAGCCTTCGGATAAATTTTCCCGGGCACGTGGAGGAAAGCGAGGAGTGCTTTGGCCGCACCCTCTAGCCCCCGAATCCTAGAACCAGCTGGAGGCGGATAGCCTTCATTGGCGTTCGGCTCGATATCGTCTAAAGCCAGCCGATCGATCCCCTCGTCCCCCGGCGCCTCCATTCGACCATCCAAGATCTGGACCTTTACCAGTCCCTCTTGGAGGTGCATGCTTGTCGACGGCGGCTCACACAAGAGGAGGCACCCATGAGCAGGGCGACTATCGGTCTTCCAGTTCGGGTTACGGCAGCCCTGGCCACCAGCGTTCTGATGATCCTAGGGCTCCCTACACCGGGTGATGCGGCGAGGCCGACTTGTCTCGGTAAACCAGCTACGAGGGTGGGGACCGAGGTGAGAGACGAAATCAAGGGAACCAACGGCGCCGACGTCATCGTTTCCAGAGGCGGCCCAGATCAGATATTCGGACGGGGCGGCAGCGACATCATCTGCTCCGGCGCGGGGCCTGATGACGTTCGCGCAGGATCAGGAAACGACAAGGTTTCTGCGGGTTCTGATAGCGACGATGTACACGGAGAGGGTGGAGACGACGTTCTAGATGGAGGATCGGCCAACGACTCCGTCAGAGGCGACGCGGGACTCGACGTTCTGGATGGCTCGTCGGGACGTGACGGCCTCCTCGGAGGCCCCGGCGCCGACCACATAAGAGGAGGTGCGGGGAACGACTTCTCCCGTGGGGAGACCGGCGGGGATACATTGACCTCCGGGCCCGGCAACGATGACGTCTTTGGCGACGACGGCGCCGATAGCGTGCTGGGCGGCCTCGGGAAAGACAAGCTCGAGGGCGGGCCCGGTGGGGACTCGCTGCAGGGTCAGGGCGGCATCGACACCGCCACTTTCACGTCCCGGAAAAACGGCGTGCGGGTGGATCTAGCCAGCGGGATGGCTTCGGGGGAAGGCGCGGACAGGTTGGCCGAGGTCGAGAACGTCTCGGGAACCAGGAACGGCGACGTACTCAAGGGAAATTCAACCGACAATCGCCTATACGGCGGACGTGGCGACAACACGATTCTCGGACGCCGCGGCGAGGACACCCTTTTCGCGGAAGGTGGCAATGACACCTTCCGCGGTGGCATAGGCATGGACCGGGCGCTCTTTCGCGTATTCAACCCCGTTGTCGTCAATCTGGCCAGCGGCAGCGCCAGCGGCGTGGGGCTCGATCGTCTTGAAGACATCGAGATCATATTCGGAGGCTATGAAGACGACATCTTGACCGGTGACTCAGGACGCAATCGTCTCCATGGTTTCCATGGCGTGGATGTTGTGCGTGGCGGCGCCGGTGACGACGTCTTGACAGGGGGACCAAGCGGTTATGGGTCTGATGCGGTCGACATCCTCGGCGGTGGCAAGGGAGATGATGTCGTCAACGGGCGCGGGCCCGGATGCCCCCGTTCCCGCTGCAAGGGCACCGACGATCGTGACGAGGTCACCTTCAACACCTCGACAACCGGCATCGAGGCCGATATAGCCGCCGGCCAAGCCACAGGCGAGGGGACGGACACCCTCATCAACATCGAGGATCTGAATGGCTCGGCTCAGGACGACACACTTGCCGGCGATGAGGAGATAAACGAAATCAATGGTGGACCGGGGAACGACGTCATCGAAGGACGAGATGGGGACGATGAGCTTGAGTCGAGTTCGGGGGATGACGATTTTGGCGGTGGCGATGGAGTCGATCAGCTTCAGTTCGACAAAGCTTCTTCCGGTGTGGTCGTCGACCTGACGGCTGGGACCGGCACCGGCCAGGGGTCTGACTCTGTTCATGGCGTGGAGAACGTGTTCGGCTCGGCGTTCGGTGATTCGCTGACGGGTGACTCGGGACCGAATATTCTCCGCAGCTACATCGGACAGGACGCGGTCGTCGGCAAAGGAGGGATTGATTCGTTGCGCGGCGGCGCCGACGATGATGATTTGTCTGGTGGGGAGGGGACGGACGACCTCAACGGAGGACTCGGCAACGACAGCAACTCGGGCGGGGGAGGCGCTGACTTCTTCTGGGACACCGAAGGCGACGATTCCTACTTCGGCCGTTCAGGAAGCGACACGATCGACTTCTCTCATTCGGATGCCGGCGTTGTGGCGGATCTTGGCGCGGAAACGGTCTTGGGCGATGGCTCCGAGATCCTTTCTTCGGTCGAAAACGTCCTCGGGAGCACCTCGAGGGACAGCATCACAGGCGATGACGGTCCCAACTATCTGGGGGGAAATGACACCCTCGACCAGTTGTTCGGAAACGGAGGCGATGACGTTCTCGAGGGCGGAGAGGGAACGGACGTGATGAATGGCGGCAGCGGCACGGATGCTGTGTCGTACGTCAATGGGACTCGTCCCATCACCGTGGAGTTGGAGGCCGGATCGGCGGAAGGGAGCGGCATCGATACGCTCGTTTTCATCGAGGATGTCATTGGATCGCGGTTTTCGGACTTTCTACGGGGCGACCCCAACGACAATTCGCTTCAAGGACGAAGGGGCGATGACGTGCTGGAGGGAGGAGACGGCGCAGACAATCTCAGTGGCGATAAAGGTGTTGACAATGCCGACGGTGGCGGGGGGGCCGACGTGTGCAACGCCGAGGTCGAGGTGAGTTGCTAGTTTCAACTGCTCGGCCATTGTCCCTCCACAAAGATGCAACGATCCAGTGGTAGGCGGTGGACAGGACGGCTTGCGGATCGAGGATGAGCTTTGATCGTTGGACAAATCGCGAAAATGCCACCCGGTTCTGCCTTGAACTTGTCAACAGGGGTCGTTAGCGTGTTCGCCCCCAACCACTGCGAAGTTAGATCTGGGTCCGTGTACGCCTTGAACACGGATCGCACGTACACCGGCGATGAGTTTGACCCGGCCGGCCGGTCTAAAGAGGAAAAGCGAAAGGAGCATCCGCGTTGGCCGCTCTCGATGAGTCGCCGGCGACATCGGTGCCTGCCCCGAAATCGGGCGCCGACCCAATCGCGGTCGTCCTCGTCATCAGCGCTCCGATCGATCGCGCCGGCATCCCGGCGCTCTGCGAGCAGGTTCGCAAGCTGCTGGAGAGATGCGCCGCCGATGTGGTCGTCTGCGATGTGGGGGCCGTCGTCGACCCGGATGCGGTGACGGTCGATGCCTTGGCCCGGCTGGCCCTCACCGCCCGGGGGACCGGGAGCCACATCCGGCTCCTGCACGTGCCGTGCAGGTTGCAGGAGCTGCTTACCTATGTGGGGCTTGGTGACGTCCTAGAGCTGAGTGTGCGGTTACCGCTCGAGCCGGGAGGGCAGACCGAAGAGCGGAAACAGACTCGGGGTGTCGAGGAAAAAGATGATCCCCGTGATCCCGCCGGCTGAGACCTCGAGGACCTGAAGCGACCACGGCACGAGGCTGCCGTCAGCGCCGCCGGGCTTGTACTGCCCGAACGCCGGCGCGCCATTGGCGGCGGTCGGAACCAGGCGCGAGCCGTTGCAACCCATTCCAGGCCCGAGGCACCACTTGCGGATGTCGACGTGCCCCCGTAGCCACAGCTCGTAGGGGGGCATCGACCACGTGGCGTCCTCGTGGAGCAGTGACGTGAGGGAGTCGAGATCGTAGCGCTCGAAGGCATCCACATAGCGGGCCAGGAGCGCACGCTCCGACTCCTCCATGCGTTGGGGTTGTGTGGTGTCGGTGAGATCCCTGGCCGCGAGGGTCGAGCGGGCTCGTTGCAGCGCACTGTTGACCGACGCCACGGTGGTGTCGAGCAGGTCTGCGACCTCGGTCGCCTTCCAGCGGAGAACCTCCCGCAAGATCAGCACGGCGCGCTGCCTGGCCGGCAGGAACTGCAGGGCGGCAACGAAGGCAAGCCGGATCGTTTCGCGCGAAACGGCCACATCAGCCGGATCCCCCTCCTCGGGCAGCACATTTCCGTCGGGTATCGGCCCAATCCAGGTGGCCTCGGGCAGCGGGTCGCCGAGAGGAGTATCGGCCGACCTCGCATCCGCCAGATCCATCGGCCGAGCGCGACGCTGGGTGCCCTTCAGCATGTCCAGGCACACGTTGGTCGCGATGCGGTAGAGCCAGGATCGCAGCGCCGCACGGCCCTCGAAACGATCGAAGCTCCGCCATGCCCGTAGAAGCGTCTCCTGCACGGCATCTTCGGCCTCGAACGCCGTTCCCAGCATCCGGTAACAGTAGGCGGTCAGCTCTGCCCGGTGACCTTCCAGCCTGGCCTCCAGCTCCCCGGAGCCGAGCGCGGCCGTGTTCTCGGCTACATCGCCGGATGTCGCCAACTCAGTCAACGGGTCGATCCTTTCCGTCTGGATCCCAGTGCCGCGAGCCCTCCCCGACGCGATCATAGGCGGACGGGACCGATGGCTGGACAAGACGTTGCATCTGGACTTCGCTGCTCCGCATGGCGTCGCCGCTGACCCCCCCGGCGACGCCCAATCGATGAGTTCCTGGCGACCTACGTCGTCCAATCACATGACTAATGTCTCGATGGCGAACCGACCGCGCGTTTTCGATGATCGCCTCGATCCGTTTCTTCCCCAGCGACCGCTCGTTCACAGGCAGCCATCCAACGATGATATGCCCTCTACTGCCGACTTTCAGGGGCACGTGGCCCCCGCACAGGTAGCGAGGCGATCAAGCAGGGCGTCGTAACGTAAGGAGTCTGGTTCATTTCCGGCCACTCCGTCTTTGAACAGGTTTGTCGTCTGATAGCGATCCGTCTCATATGCCTCGCGCTTGTCGTAGTCAGGATAGCGAATGTACTGCTCTCGAGGGGACCACATTTGCTCCCAGCCCCAGATGCCTCCATCTCCTACGGGGAACATTTCTGCATAGATTCTAGTGCGGCGAGATGAAAAAATGCTCTGACCATCGACGACATAGTCCGGGGCAATCCCTGCCGCCTCGTAAATTGTGGGAGCAATGTCAATGTTAGCGACAACCTTCCTTTCAACCGCTCCGGCCGAAATGTGGCCGGGCCATCGCACGTAGAACGGTATCCTCAATGTCTCTGAGTAGGGCCAAACCTTGCCCCATACATTGTGTTCATACAGCTGAAACCCGTTGTCAGATAGAAAAAAGGCAAGAGTGTTGTCCGCTTCGCCTCTGCTCTCCAACTGTCTGAATACCGCGGCAATCAGATTATCGACAGGGTAGAGGGATCGATTCATTCTGATCCATGACCTGCGTGATTGCCACAGAGGAGAGTCGCGGTTCCTCACGAAAGAGTATTTGTCCGAGACATCCTCTCCTCTTGATGGTAATGCGGCGAAAGGGGGAACAAAGGCGTCTTCGTATCGAGGCGTGGTCGTGGCGGGGACGTGCGGGGCGCCCGGGCTGACCTGCATCATCCATGGTCGGACATCATCGTCCTCGAAAAAGTCCAGGAAAGCGGCGGATTGCCGGGCCAGCCATGTCGTCTGGTAGCCCTGGAAAGTAACAGTCGTTCCGTCGAGATTGGCTGTTCCATCAAAGTAATGCTGCGTATTCCGCAGCACATTCCATCTATTGAAATAGGGTGGATCCCCATCCCAGCCATTGAGGTATTTACCGTTGAGAGCCGTTAGGTATCCGGCGCGCTGCAACTGATACTGAATTGTGTGCGTCTGATCGAGGCGAGTTGAATCTTTATTGTCGATGACTCCGTGATTGTGGACGTACTGTCCGGAGAAAATGGAGCTCCTAGAGGGGCAGCACAGAGGGGTTGTAGCCACGCCGTTGCGGTATCTGATACCCCCTTCGTCAAATATGGCTCTCGTTGACTCCATGACCGTCATCATGTCCTTGCGTTGATCGTCGGTCAGGATGATAAGGATATTGGGGCGGGGCTCCACCTGAGCTTTCACCGGGGGTACAGATCCGACCGTGGCGATCAAGGCAAGGCTCAAGAACAACGCTCTCTTAGTCATGTCTGTTGTTCTCGGCTCGATTGGCCCAAGCTTGACTCGATTGGTCCAAGATTGATTTGAACGATCCGCTTTGGAGAAGACAGACGGCCGAGATGACATGAAGGCCTCGAGCAAGGCACAATGGGCGCATGGCGGAAGAGGCACTCGGCAAGTTGAGGGTATTGTGTCTGGCGCTTCCAGAGACCACTGAACGGCAGAGTCACGGGGAGCCTGCCTGGTTCGTTCGCGACAAGAAACTGTTCGTTACCTACGCCGACCATCATCACGACGACCGGCTCGCGTTCTGGTGTGCGGCCCCCGAGGGGGCGCAGGATGAGCTGACTGCGTCAGATCCGGCGCATTATTTCATTCCCCCCTACGTCGGGCACCGAGGGTGGCTCGGGGTATTCCTCGACGTCGAGCTCGATTGGGAGGAGATCGCGGACCTTGTGGTCGAGGCGTACCGCGTCGTGGCCCCGAAAAAGCTTCTTGCGAAGCTCGACGAGAACGTGAACCTACCTAGTCGGAGGAGATGTGCTCAGGCCCCGTGACTTCCTCGGCGGCCGAGTTCGAGGACCCTGCGGGGCGCCGGAGCGCGGTCGCGCTTCTCGGGCTTATTCTGGTCTTTGGGATGAGTACCTGGTTCTCGGCTTCGGCGGTCATCCCTCAACTCAGATCGCTCTGGACTTTGTCGGACCCTTCCGCAGCATGGCTCACCATTGCAGTGCAGCTTGGGTTCGTCGCCGGGGCGCTTCTTTCGAGCGCCTTTAACCTGGCAGACCTCGTTTCGCTTCGTAAAGTCATTCTGTTCGGTGCAATGGGCGCTGCTGCGGCAAACGCGGGCCTGCTCATCGCTCGAGGCTCCTCGTCCGCAATCCCAATGAGATTTGCGACGGGATTTTTCCTCGCAGGCGTCTATCCACCGGCGTTCAAGTTGATGGCGACCTGGACGCGTCGCGGACGCGGCACTGCCCTCGGACTCCTGGCCGGCGGCATCTCCCTGGGCTCGGCCGCACCTCATCTCGTGAACTCGCTGGGTGGTCTGGACTGGCGGCTTGTAGTAACGGTCACTTCCCTGCTTACGGCGCTGGCTGGGGCGATCGCCATTTCGATGCTGCACGAGGGCCCATTCCCTTTCGCTCGCGCCGTATTCGATCCCCGACAGATCCGCAAAGTGCTCGGCAACCGAGGTGTGCGTTTGGCAACGCTCGGTTACTTCGGGCACATGTGGGAGCTCTTCGCAATGTGGGCCTGGTTCTCAGCGTTCTTCACGGCGGCGCTCGCGTCGGACGGGTCCGATTCGATGAGCGCTGTTCCACTCGCCACGTTCGCAGTGATTGCGATCGGAGCACCCGGTTGCTGGATAGGAGGCGTCCTCGGCGACCGATGGGGCCGAACGAAAACGACTGCACTCATGATGACGATCTCAGGGTTGTGCGCTGCCACCATCGGCTTGGTTTCCGAGGGACCGCCCTGGATTGTTCTCCTGGTGGGCCTTGTGTGGGGATTCACTGTGATTGCGGATTCGGCGCAGTTCTCGACGATGGTCACAGAGCTTGCAGATCAAGCATACGTCGGCACTGCGCTCACCCTGCAACTCGCACTGGGATTCACTCTGACGGTCGCTACCATCTGGCTCATCCCGAAGCTCGAAAACGCGCTGAGCTGGCGGTGGGCTTTTGCCTTCCTCGCGCCCGGACCGGCACTCGGGGTGCTCGCAATGCTCCGACTGAGATCACTCCCGGAAGCGGCTCATCTTGCCCAGGGCCGAGGCTGAGCCGCTATGCTTGAAAGATGTGCAGGAGCATCAAGACCCTCAGGGGCGAAGAGGTCATCGACGACGAGGAAGTGCGGGCGGCGGCGCTTCAATTCGTGAGGAAGGTCAGCGGCTACCGAAAGCCCTCCCGGGCCAACGAGGACGTTTTCGAGGGGGCAATCGACGAAATCGCCACTTCGACTCGGAAAATGCTCGATTCGCTGGTTACGGCGGGTCCTGCCCGGGGCCGTTAACCGGTTTGGAGGAGTAAGTCCCGGGATCGATCCGGGTGGCTAAGCGGCTACAGGCCGGCATCTTTCAAAGCGAGGACTCTTTCGGTCCTTAGTCGCTTTTCGGTCCTTAGTCGCTGGCTCCAGCTTCGCATCGGGGGCAAGCGGCCGTACGCTTTTCGAGCACGTGCCTGACTCCGGACTTGGCCAGGTATCCGGCCGCGGTAAGCCCGTTGTGACCCCGGCCGATCACAACGGCGTCGTGGTGCCCGCGTTCGATGCCACTTTGGCTATGTCAGAGCAGTTTTCGGTTCGTACCTGCCCCCACTGAGGCTTCCCGTGCCGGCGGCCGCCTCGTCATGTCCTGACCCACGTAGCCCCGCGCGACCATGCTTATGAAGTCATAGAGGGCATCTTCGTCGGGGGCAAGCGGGCCCTGTCGGTAACCGCGCGATGACACTCCACGCTGCACGGCCTCGCATGCACCCCAATCCTCTTTGTTCGTGATGTCCCAGAACTCAGACGCGTAGGAGGGATTGAATCCCTCTCGCTCGACCGCCTCGGGAGGAAACAGCCATTCGCACTCTATGAGGCTTCTATCTGGTCCGAGCGGCTCGATTCGGTGCGTCATCAGGTAGTCGGGATGAGGGCTCAACAACAGGTTGGGGAAGTATCCGAAGTAGAGAACCTGACGCCGTTGGGATGCGTCCAAACCGCGCAGTGGAACCCCCAGGCTCTCGCCGGTTAGTGACATCGTGTCGGCGAAGTCCATCAATTCCATCGTTCCGCCGGCCCAGGCGCCATCCGGATGGACGTTGTATCCGCTGTTTGGAGGTGTTACACGGCAAAGCTCAGGGTGGATCTGGGGACAGTGATAACACTCGTGATAGTTCTCGACGATAATCTTCCAGTTCGACTGAATCAGGTACTCATGACGAACGGCGCCGACCAGTCTCTCCGGCTCGTAGGGAGCAATGAATCCCCCGAGATTGCCGATGTGTTCGGCAAAGCTCGGCGCGCCACCCGAGATGTTCACGAACACCCATCCGTGCCACTCTTCAACGCGCGCGGGCTGAAGAGGATAGTCGGAGCGATCGAAGTCGGAGCGGTCACCGAAATGCGGTGCTCCCTTAAGCCCGCCATCGAGGCCGTAGACCCAGGCGTGGTACGGGCAACGGATGACCCGAGAGTTGTCACAAACCCCCGTGGCCAACAGTTCGTGTCCGCGGTGGCGACAGACGTTGAAAAAGACACGGAGGTCGTCCCTTTCGTCGCGGACGAGCAGAACGCTTCCGGCGCCTACCCTTACGGCTTTCCGGTCCCCTCGGTGCGGCACATCGAGGGCCCGGCCGACGCAGACCCAGGAGTCGGCGAAGAAGTTCTCCTTCTCCCAACTGAACACATCTTCAGAGACGTAGGCTTCGGCCGGCAGGGTGAAGCTCTGCCCGAAAGGCTCCAAAGT
>JALZIQ010000112.1 GCA_030860205.1 Actinomycetota bacterium
CGGAGCGGGCAACCGGACTCGAACCGGCGACCTCCACCTTGGCAAGGTGGCGTTCTACCAACTGAACTATGCCCGCAGAGGCCTACGAGTTTATCCTCGTAGTGGGCCGCCGTCGATCCTGGAGAAAGCGCCCACGGGATCTTGCCGGCACCACCGTTGGGTTCTACGGGAGGGCCGAGGTCAGCGGCCGGTGCTGCCAAGGCCTCCCTCGCCTCGGTCCGAGGGCGGCAGCCGGTCGGTCACCTCCAGCTGGACGCTCTCGACCCTCTGGACGACGAGCTGGGCGATCTTCTCCCCCCGCTTCACCTGCACCGGCGCCTCGGTATCGAGGTTTACCGCTATCACCTTGATCTCGCCCCTGTAGCCCGAGTCGATCAGGCCCGGGCTGTTCGCAACACCCAGGCCCTCATGGAGCGCCCGGCCCGAACGCGGCTGCACGAATCCCGCATAGCCGGGCGGAAGTGCGATCGCGACACCCGTCGGCACGGCCGCGCGCTGTCCGGGAGACAGGGTCAGGCCCTCCCTCGCAAGAAGGTCCAGGGCGGCGTCGCCGGGCATCGCGTATCCCGGCAAGGCTAGATCGGGGTCCAGAAGGACTGCTGGGATCCTCACTAGGACAGATCGGCGCCGGGCAACGGCGCCTGCGTTGCCTTGCGGAGCACGAGTCCGAGCTCGCGTTCGAAGTCGTCGAGCTCCTGGAAGTCCTTGTAAACGGAGGCGAACCGCAGATAGGCGACCTCGTCGAGGTCGCGCAAGTGCTCCAGCACCTCCCGACCAATCTCCGACGACGGCATCGGCCGCCTCGATCCCGTCCTCATCCTCTCCTCGATGTCTTCGGCCAGGGCCTCGATCTCCGCCACCGACACGGGGCGGTTCTTGCACGCCCTGCGGATGCCCTCGGTGATCTTCGTCCGCTGAAACGGCTCCTCGGCGCCGTCGCGCTTGAGCACCAGGATCGGCACCTCCTCGGCCCGTTCGAAGGTCGAATATCGTCGCCCGCAGGTGAGGCATTCGCGCCGGCGCCGGATGCTGCGACCTTCCTCTGTAAGACGGGAATCCACCACCTTGTCCTCTTCGCTGCTGCAGTAGGGGCAGCGCACCCGCCCGTCAGCCTTCCTCTGCCGCTATGGCCAGAGAGGAGCCGCCGCGCTTTCGGTCGTCGCGCCCCAGCTCGCCGCGCAGGCGCCTCACCTCGGCCTGGTAGTGGTCGACCTGCCACTGTTCGATGGAGGCCGGTTCCCTTTTGATCTCAGCCCCGCAGAGGGGACAGAGCGTAGGGACGAGCCTCAACTCGGCCCCACACTCTGTGCACTTCGAGAGTTTCATGACTATGAACAGCCGCTGGTCGAGCCGCACGCCGTACAGACGAAGCACGAACCGGCGGGCTGCATCCACGTTCCGCAGGTTCCGCACATCGGCAGAGAATCCGTCCGGGCGTCGGCCACCGGACCCAACACGATCACGCCGCTTCCCGCCTCGGACGCACCGGCCGCCTCGGGTTTCGGGTGACCGTTGCCGCCGCCGTTGCCGTTGCCCTTCGGTGGTTCGGGGAAATCGAGCTTGCCCTCGATCTCGGACTGGCGCTCGCCGGAGGTCCTGATGCCGAGGGCGTGACGCTGCCCAGGGTCGAGATACTCCAGCGCGAGCCGCCTGAAGACGTAGTCCAAGATCGAGGTCGCCAGCCTGAAGTCGGGATCGTCGGTCATGCCGGATGGCTCGAACCGGGTGTTGGTGAATTGCTTTACGTAGGCGGACAGCGGCACGCCGTACTGCAATCCCATGGAAACAGAGATCGCAAGGGCGTCCATGATCCCGGCCAACGTCGAGCCTTGCTTGGCGACCCGCAGGAAGATCTCACCCACGCTGCCATCGTTGAATTCGCCGGACGTCAGGTAACCCTCCGTGTCGGCAACGCGGAACTTGAAGGTCATCGACCGGCGCGCCCGAGGCAACCGCCGCCGTATAGGTGACGGCTGAGCGACGACGCCCGCCTCGCGCGTGGTCGGTTCGGTCTTCTTCGACGCCGCCAGCGGTTGGGCAACCTTGCAGTTGTCCCGATAGATGGCAAGCGCCTTGAGGCCCAGGCGCCATCCCTCTACATACACCTGTTCGACCTCTTCGACCGTCGCCTGCTCGGGCATATTGACCGTCTTGCTAATTGCCCCCGAGATGAACGGCTGGACCGCCGCCATCATCTTGATGTGGCCCATGTAGTGAATCGAACGGTCGCCCATTGCCGTATCGAAGACGGAGAGGTGCTCTTCGACAAGATGCGGCGCGCCGACCACGTGCGAGTTCTCGTCGATGTAGGAGACGATGTCCGCTATCTGCGATTCGTCGTAGCCAAGCTTTCTGAGCGCGCGGGGCACGGTCTGGTTGACGATCGACATGGTGCCCCCGCCCACGAGCTTCTTCATCTTCTTCAGCGCGAGGTCGGGCTCGATGCCGGTCGTGTCGCAGTCGAGCATGAACGAGATCGTCCCCGTGGGTGCAAGCACAGTGGCCTGAGCGTTGCGATAACCATGAATCGCTCCGAGCGCTACGGCTTCATCCCACGTCGATCTTGCGGCATCCACCATCTCGGAGGGGGCCTGCCCCTCTGGGATCTCGGACACCGCAGCTCGGTGCTTGTCCATGACTCTGAGCATCGGCTCGGCATTCTGCTCGTAGGCCTTGAAAGCTCCCAACCTTGCGGCGAGCCGGGCCGATGTCGCATAGCAATGACCCGTCATGAGGGCGGTGATGGCGCCGGCCCATGTGCGTCCCTCGTCGGAGTCGTACGCCACACCCTGCGACATCAGCAAGGCGCCCAGGTTTGCATAGCCCTGACCGAGCTGTCGAAAGTCGTGCGAGTTCTGCGTGATCTTCTCGGTTGGATAAGAGGCAAAACCCACCGAGATCTCCTGCGCGATGAACATGATCCCGACGGCGTGCTTGAAGGCCTCGACGTCGAAACGATCGTCGTCGTCGACGAACTTCATCAGGTTGAGCGATGCGAGATTACAGGAAGAGTCATCCACATGGAGGTACTCACTGCACGGATTGGACGCGTTGATGCGGCCCGAGCTCGGACATGTGTGCCAGTCATTTATCCTCGTGTCGTACTGGAAGCCGGGGTCTGCACATTCCCAGGCAGCTTGAGCTACCTCGGTCAAAAGGCCCCTGGCCGAAACCGTTTCGATCGTCTCGCCGGTTGTCACGGCGGTCAGATGCCAGTCCCGACCCTCGAGTGCAGCCTCCATGAACTCGTCTGTCACGCGTACGGAGTTATTCGAGTTCTGGTACTGGATCGAATGGGAATCACTTCCGTCCAGGTCCATATCAAAACCCGCGCTCCGCAAGGCGCGCGCCTTTCTCTCCTCGAGCGCCTTGCACCAGATAAAGTCCCTCACGTCTGGGTGATCGGCGTTGAGCACGACCATTTTTGCGGCGCGCCGAGTCGCGCCACCCGATTTGATGGTGCCGGCGGACGCATCGGCTCCTCGCATGAAGGACACCGGCCCGGACGCGCCGCCTCCGGAGCTCAGCTTCTCTTTCGAAGAACGGATCGGCGACAGGTTGATGCCCGATCCGGACCCCCCCTTGAAGATCGTGCCCTCTTCGACGTACCAGTTGAGAATCGATTGCATATGATCCTCGACCGACAGGATGAAGCACGCGCTGACCTGCTCCTGTCCCTTTGGGCTGGAGCCGACGTTGAACCACACGGGCGAGTTGAAGGCGGCCTTTTGGTTGACGAGCAGGTGCGTGAGCTCCTCCTTGAAGATCCGGGCCTCCTCCGCGTCGGCGAAGTAACCGGCCCCCAGCCCCTCCTCGGCGTAGCGTCCCGCCACCCGGTCGATCAACGTCTTGACGGAGCGCTCGCGCCGGGGACTGTCGAGGGGCCCGCGGAAATATTTCTGCGCCACGATGTTGGTGGCGTTCTGCGACCACGTCCTGGGAAACTCGACGTCCTTCTGCTCGAACGCAACCTCTCCGGTTCTCCAGTTCTGGATCACCGAATCCCTGAGCTCCCATTCGATCTCGTCGTAGGGATGGATGCCTTCGGTGGTGAAGAACCTCCGTACGCTGAGGTCCGGGCTGCCGCTTGAAGACCCCCGGGTTTCGTTCCCCGTCAAGTAAGGGTCGATTGCCTGCGTCATTCACGAACTCCCTTCGAGGCTGCCGACGGCCCGCCGGCTTCGGTTCCATCTCATCACCCCACCGGGCGCCAACCACAATATATTGTGCTTCGGGGCGGGGGGTGGCACCAGATGTGCCAAATCGCATGGATGAAACTACGCTTCTGTGAGTCGCAGGTCAAGGGGAGATGGGCAAATGAACCGTCCCTATTTGGGGAACCTCAGGCGCATGCCCGCCTGCAAGGGACGGCCGGTCAGACGGTTGGCGCTCACCAGCCTGTCGACGTAGGCGCGAAGGTCGGCGCCGGGGGGAGAGTATCGGCGCGCCAGGTCCCAGAGGGTGTCACCCGGCGCAACCGAGCCCACGATCGGGCCGGTCCGCCCGGTCGGGCGGCCGATTGCAGCGGATCCGTCGTGTATCAACGCCGCTCCGACGATCACGACCACGGCGACCACAGCCCCCACAGCCACCCTCCGCAGGAGATACTTTGTCTGGATGCGTCGATGGACGCCCGGAAACTGAAGAACCACTCCCTCGTACTCGTGCAGCTCTTCCCTTCTGATGGCCATTTCGTCACCCTCTCCCTCGTCGCTCCCGCCGGTTGGAGACACGCCAGTGAGCGGCTGTGACACTTTCTCTTTCGTCGTAGCCCCGCAGAACGGATACCTGTCCTGCACGAACCCGTCCTGCACGAACCCCACAGTTCCCTGTCCTCCACGAACCCATGTTCGATAGTCTAACCGAACATACGTTCGCTCACAAGTGCAAAATCGAACGCATGTTCTTGCCTCGAGGCCGCGAGCCCGGTAGAGTAGGGAACGTGCGTTCGGCGGACGTGGCCCGGCCCTGGCCGGCTGAGTGCACAGAAAAACGGACAGACCTGCCGACCGTCACGGAGGGGCCCGACCAAGGGGCCCGCGAGCATAGGAGTGAGAACGTGGCCGAAGGATTAACCGAACGTCAACGACAGACCCTGCAGTTCATCGCCGACACGATTGCGGACAGGGGCTACCCGCCGTCTGTTCGTGAGATCTGCGATGCCATGGGATTGGCCTCGAGCTCGACGGCCCATTCCCACATGCAGGCGCTCCAGCGCAAGGGATATCTGCGGATCGACCCGACAAAGCCGCGCGCCATCGAGGTCTTGTTCGATGCCGACACGGGTCTGGCCGCCGACCGGAGGCCCACACGATCGGTGCCGCTCCTGGGCCGGATCGCCGCGGGGCAGCCCATACTGGCCCAGTCCCAGGTCGAAGACGTCTACCCTTTCCCCGCCGATCTCGTAGGAGACGGAAACGTGTTCATGCTCGAGGTGAGCGGCGATTCGATGATCGAGGCGGGCATCCTCGACGGTGATTACGTGGTCGTGCGACAGCAGCCCACCGCCCATTCGGGCGAGATAGTTGCGGCCATGATGCCGAGTGAGTTCGGCGACGCCCCCGAAGCGACCGTCAAGCGCATCCGCCACCGCGGTTCAGACATCATCTTCGAGCCCGCCCACCCGGCCATGCAGCCCTTCGAGGCATCTCCCGGCACCGAGATACTCGGGAAGGTGGTCGCCGTCTTCCGCACCGTCTGACCCTGCGGAGGATTAAGCGGGCGTGCGCAGATACGGGTTAAGGGATGCCAGCGACTCCCGCTCGACCCGGGCGGTCAGCTGGGTGCCCTCGTCCGTGTAGCTCTCCTCCAGAACCTCGCCCTCATTATGTAGCCGCGCAACGACCTCCCCGTGGTCGAACGGGACGTCGAGCTCGACCTCGACCCAGAGCCTCGCCAGCTCCGCTCCGATGCGCTCGCGCAGCCCGGGTACACCGTGGCCGTGCTCGGCGGACAGGAAGACCGCATCGGGAAACCGGCCGGTCAGCCCAACGCGGGCGGTCTCGGTCAGCAGGTCTGTCTTGTTCAGGACCAAAAGGACCGGCCTGTCCGCCGCTCCGATCTGTGCGAGGACCGTGTTCACGGCGTCGATCTGCCGCGCCGGGTCCCTGCCGGCGTCGACGATGTGCAGCAGGAGTGAAGCCTCTACCACTTCCTCGAGGGTCGAATGAAACGCCTCGACCAGCTCCGTCGGCAGCTTCTGGACAAAGCCAACCGTGTCGGTGAGGAGCACCTCACGTCCATGCTCGAGCTCCAGGCGGCGGGTGGTGGGGTCGAGGGTCGAGAACAGCTGGTCTTCGATCAGGACGCCGGCCCCGGTGAGGCGACGCAACAAGGTCGACTTGCCCGCGTTCGTGTAGCCGACCAACGCAATCAGGGCAGCTCCGCCGGAGGCCCTGCGTTTGCGCTTGGTCTCCCGGGTCTGCTCGAGCTCGACGAGGTCCTTTCTGACCCGTCGGATACGGCGCAGGAGCGCCCGTCGCTCGGCCTCCAGTTGCGTCTCTCCGGGGCCTCTTCTGGTTCCGATGCCGCCTCCCATACGTGAGAGCACCTCGCCCCACCCTCGAAGCCGGGGCAGCCCGTAGTTCAGTTGGGCGAGCTCTACCTGAAGCTTTCCTTCGGCCGAACGGGCGTGCTGGGCGAAGATATCGAGGATCAGCCCCGTCCGATCGATGATCTTCAGGCCGCGCTCCGCCAGGGGGTTGACCCCCGCCTGCTCTTCGAGGTTGCGGCCCTGCGCAGGCGTGAGCTCGTCGTCGAATATGAGCAGGTCGGCGCCGAGGGCGGCTGCGATGCCCACCACCTCGTCGACCTTGCCCTTGCCCAGATAGGTGGTGGGGTCCGGCGACTCCCGTCGCTGGATGATCCGGTCCACGGCATCGGCACCGGCGGTGTCGGCGAGGGCCTCGAGCTCGTCGAGGGACCATTCCGCCTCATCGGCCCCACGGCGCCCCGACGCCAAGCCCACCAGCACGGCCCGCTCCCGTTCCGGCCGGGTCGCTTGGGTGCGAGACGAAGGGCTCATCCGAACGCCTTTCTCAGGCGCTCGACGCCCTCCTGGAGCCGGTCGTCGGCGATGGTGATCGAGAACCGTACGAAGCCTTCCCCCGACGGCCCGTAGCCGTTGCCGGGAGCGGCCACTATGTCGGCCTCGTCGAGCAACAAGGTAGTGAAGGACTCCGAGGTGTGCCCTTGGGGGACCGGCACCCACAGGTAGATGGAGCCCTTCGGGGGCTCGATCTCGACGCCCATCGACGCCAGCCCGTCGCACAACAGGTCGCGCCTTTTCCGGTAGCGCTCGACTGTTGCCGCGAGGTGATCCTGAGCACCGTCGAGTGCCGCGATGCCGGCCGCCTGGATCGCGTCGAAGATCCCCGAGTCGATGTTGGTCTTCAGCCGCTTGATCGCCTCGATGGCCTCCGGAGCGCCTGCGACCCAGCCAATCCGCCAGCCGGTCATGTTGTAGGTCTTGGACAGCGAGTGAAACTCGACCGCGCAGCCGCGCGCGCCCTCGGCCTGCAGCACGCTCGGCGCGACGTAGCCGTCGAAGGTGACCTCGGTGTAGGCCGCGTCGTGGGCGAGCAGCAGGTCGTGAGCCAGGCAGAACTTCACCGCATGGTCGAAGAAGGAGGGATCGGCCGTGGCGGCGGTGGGATTCGAGGGGTAATTGAGCCACGCGACCCTGGCGCGCTCGAGCACCTCGGCCGGAACAGCGGCGAGGTCCGGCAGCCAGCCACGCTCCGCCACCAGCGGCATGAGGTAGGGCTCGCCGCCGGCCAGGATCGTGCCCGTCTCGTACACGGGGTAGCCGGGATCCGGGACCAGCGCGACGTCACCCACGTCGAGGAACGCGACCGGGAGATGGTAGATCCCTTCCTTGGACCCGAGGAGGGGTTGGATCTCGCTATCCGGGTCGAGGTCCACGCCGAAACGGCGCAGGTACCACGCTGCGATCGCCCTCCGGAACTCGGGCATGCCCGTGTAGGCCGGGTAGCGGTGAGTGGCGGGGTTGCGGGCGGCGTCAACGAGAGCTTCAACCACGTGCGGCGGGCTCGGAAGGTCGGGATCACCAACGCCGAAGGAGATGATGTCCGCGCCGCGCTCCCGCGCCTGCGCCACCTTCCGGTCGATCTCGGCGAATAGATACGGCGGCAGTTGGGCGATGCGAGCTGCGGTTCTCATCGATACGCCTCCAGATCAAAGGTGCCTTCGAAGCTCTTGGTTGCAGGGCCGGTCATGACAACCGGAGTGGGGCCGCTGTCTCCGCCGGCCCAGGAGACCTCGAGCTCGCCTCCGGAGAGCACAACGGTCACCGTCGGGTCGGTGCCCTTCAGCAGACGCGCCGCAACAGCCGCGGCACACGCCCCCGTCCCGCACGCCAGGGTCTCCCCCGAGCCCCGCTCCCACACCCTCATCTCGATGCGGCCGGGCCCGCGGACGGCCACGAACTCGACGTTCACCCGGTTGGGAAAGAGGCGGTGGTGCTCGAGCTCCGGCCCGAGTGTCGTCACCGGGGCCGCGGCGGGGTCGTCGACGAACAGGACCGCGTGGGGGTTGCCCATCCCCAGGCACGCCGCCTCCACGACCCCTTCGCCGAGCTCGATCTTGGCGTGTAGGGCGTCGGCGCCATCCCACAGAATGGGAATCGATCCCGGCCTGAACTCCGGCGGGCCCATGTCCACCCGGACCCGCCCGTCCTCCTGGATATCGACGATCTTCATCCCGGCGCCGGTCTCGACGTCGAGCCTCCGCCCGGCCGCCAGACCTCGTTCGAGCGCGAACAATGCCAGGCAGCGGATCCCGTTGCCGCACATCTCACCGACCGAGCCATCCGAATTCATGTAGTCCATCACCAGGTCGCCACCATTCCGCCCCGGCGCTACTCGGATGACCCCGTCGCCTCCGATACCGAAGCGCCGATCGCACAGGCGCGTCACGGTCCGGGCACCGAGCCTCAGCGCGTCGTCCGGGTCGGCGACCATGACGAAGTCGTTGCCGATTCCGTGATACTTGGCGAAATCCATGGGCCCTACGCTACCGCCAAGCTGCGACACTGCCGGAGCCAGGAGGGCCGCACTCTAACCGCCGGCCGGTCGGCCTCGTGGGTCGGGTGACGGGTCCGGGTCGGACACGAACCAGGCCACGAGATCGTCGAGGAGCGCCTCGGCCCCCGCGTCGAACCAACGCACCCGTGCGTCCGCCCTGAACCAGGACTCCTGTCGCCGCGCGAACCTCTTCGTCGCCCCCACTATGGCGGCGCGTATGGCGGGCACCGGCGTGTCCGGGGCCGCTTCGAGGATCTGCCGGTAACCGAGCGCCTGCCGGGCCGTGCGCCCGATCCCTCCCGCCTCCAGCGCCCGCGCCTCCTCTATGAGGCCGGCCCGCAGCATCGCGTCGACGCGATCCTCGATTCGGGCGTAGAGCTCGGCGCGCGCCCTGGACAGCCCCGCCACGCGGAGCGCGAACCGGCCTCCAGAGCGATCCCATGAGTAACCCCGCGAGAACGGACGCCCGGTGATTTCGACCACCTCCAGCGCCCGCACAACCCTCCTGGCGTTGCCCGCCTCGATCCGCCTCGCCGCCTCGGGGTCGAGAGCCGCAAGACGGGCGTGCAGGGTGGCCGGTCCCAGCCTGACGGCCTCGGCCTCCAGCCTCCGCCTGACCTCCGGAGACCTCGGAGGGAACGCCAGGTCGTCGACCACGGCGCGGAAATACAGGCCCGAACCTCCCACCAGCAGCGGCAGGCGGCCCCGCCCGGAGATCTCGGCGATGCTGGCGCGCGCCCGCGCCTGGAACTCCGACACCGTGAGCTCGTGGGTGGGATCGAGCAGGTCCAGGAGGTGGTGGGGCACCTGCTCGAGGAGCGCGGGCCCCGGTTTCGCCGTCCCGATGTCCATGCCCCTGTAGCTCTGCATCGAGTCGCAGGAAACGATCTCGGCACCGAGAGACTCGGCGAGCCCGACTGCGGCCTCGGACTTGCCCACGGCGGTCGCACCGACCAGGGCGACGAGACGGCCGGCGGGACCGTTCCCGGCGCCCTCTGCCGCCGGGGTCAATCGGGGTTCCTTCGTCAGGCGCCCTGGATGCAACCTCTTGCCGCGCCCACCAGGGGAAGGTTCACCCGTTGTGATGGGGTTTCCTCCCGGGCGAGGTGGCCCTCCAGAAAGTGCGGGTGGGCCCGGTAAATAGACACATCACGCATAGAGCCCTCCACGATGCGCGGATCGCTTCCGTGGAAGTGGACGAGCTTGTTCGTCCTCGTGCGACCGGTCAGCCTCGAGGGGTCCTTCTTGGAGGGGCCCTCGACAAGCAACTCCTGGGTGAGGCCTACGGTGGTGCGGTTCTGCTCCAGCGAGATCGCCTCCTGCAGCTCGATGAGCCGGTCGTAGCGTCGCTGGACGACCGCTTTGGGGAGATGGCCCGGGAGGCCGGCGGCAACCGTCCCCGGCCGGGGCGAGTACTGGAAAGTGTAGGCCGCGTCGTAGCGAACCTCTTCGACGACCTCGAGCGTGGCGTCGAAGTCGTCCTCTGTCTCGCCGGGGAAGCCGACGATGATATCGGTGGTGATTGCGACGCCGGGGATGGCCTTGCGCACCATGCGCGCCTTGTCGAGATAGCGCACCCGGGTGTAAGCGCGTTTCATGATCTTGAGCACCCGATCCGAGCCCGCCTGGAGCGGCAGGTGGATGTGCTCGCATACCGAGTCGCACTCCACCATCGCGGCGACGGTATCGGCCCTGAAGTCCTTTGGATGGGGGCTGGTGAAGCGGATTCGCTCCAACCCATCCACCTTGTCCAGCGCCCGCAGCAGCTCGGCGAACAACGGCGTCCCGCCGAGATCCCGTCCATAGGAGTTGACGTTCTGGCCCAGGAGCGTTACCTCCACAACCCCGTCGGCCACCAGAGACTCGACCTCCTCGACTATCTCGTGCCCGCGCCGCGACACCTCTTTGCCGCGCACCGCCGGAACGATGCAAAAGGTGCAGGCATTGTTGCAGCCGATCGAGATGGACACCCATGCATGCCAGGGGGAGGAGCGGCGCGCCGGAAGGGCGGACGGAAACACCTCTGTCTGCTCGAGGATCTCGAAGGCCGGCGCGCGCTGCGATTCCTCGAGCAGCCGGGGCAGGCTCGCAAGGTTGTGGGTCCCGAGAACGACGTCGACCCACGGAGCGCGCTTTTGGATCGCATGGCGATCCTTCTGGGCGAGACAGCCGCCGACCACTATCCGCATCCCGGGGCGCTCCTCCTTGATCCGCTTTGCATGCCCGAGGTTGCCGTACAACCTCGAGTCTGCGTTCTCACGGATGCAGCAGGTGTTGAACACGAGAACAGAGGCGTCCTGGGGGTCCTCCGTCCGGATGTAACCCCCCGCCTCGAGCATTCCGGCCATCCTCTCGGAGTCGTGCTCGTTCATCTGGCACCCAAAGGTGCGGATGGAGTAGGTGGGAGGGCCGGTGCTCACGCCCCAAGTCTATCGGCCTACCTACGGTTGGACCCGCTTACCCCCCAGGCGATCGATGAAGGCGTACCCAAAGCGGTTGCGCTCATCGTCGTCTACCGGCGGATCGACGGTCGTCCCGGCGTCGCTGCCGACCACCGCAACTCCCGCCTGGGCGGCTCCCGCTCTGACCGCCTCGTAGGCTGCTTTGGCACGCAGTGCGGCCCCCGGATAGTCGTGCCCGGCAAGTGCGGCTTCAGACTCGGCGATGAGGGCGTCCGCCAACGCGAGCTCATCGGCGGCCGCCCCGGCATCGGGGTCGGCGAGGATGTCGGCCGCGATCGCGTTCGCGTTCTCGACGAACGCCGCCGCCATGAAGCGGTTCATATTGTCGCGGTCGAACTGGCTGAAGTCCCAGTTGAGGTCGATGTAGCTCATCATCGAGTTGGTCTCATCCCCCGACCAGGCGAAGTAATAGCGGTCGGCGGGCTGGAAGTCGGTTCGCGACTCCCAGTCGAAACCGTCGTGGGGATGGCTCAATCCAACGTGGTGGCCGACCTCGTGGATGAGCGTCGTGGTAAGCCCGTAGCCCGCCTCGACGATCGCGGGTGACACGAACGCGAACACCAGACTTTGCGTCCCGTCCCTCCAGTTGTCGTCCGCGTAGCCCAGCAGGGGCGGCGCGAGCCTGTCTATGGTTGAATAGTTGAACACCCCGGCCTCGTAGTCGGCCGCTCCGTCACGGGTTTGGTCGAGGCGCAGCGCGTTGTAGAGAAACAGATTCGCAAACGCCGGATACGGCCGGCGCGGCAGGCATTCGACATCCCTGAGCCACAGGATGTAGCACCGGCGCGCTCCCCCCGTGAATGCAAGGTCCTGGTTGTCGTAGCTGTAGAGGTTGTAGGGCTGGAGCTCGTTCAGCTCGTCCACGAGCAGATCCGGGGTGGTGAAGCGGGCCGACGCATCGACTCCGGGCCATCCCTCGTAGGTATTCGCGTCGACGTTGACCGAAGTGGGGAGGGCTGGTGGGGTGATGTCGGGCGGGTACAAAGGCGATGTGGTGAACAGAAGGTCGATGCCGACGTAGCGCGCCACGAGCGAGAGGTCCTTCGACAACGCCGACCGGTTGCGGAAGCCGTTTCGGAGGTACTCCCAGATGGGCGGCATCCGGTATTCGGGTCTTTTGTTGTCGTCGAGGTCGGGCAGGTCGGGATCGTCCACGTTCCAGTTGTCGGTCCAGGCCTCGGGTCCGGCCGAGAGGTCGTAGAACCACAGACGATTCACGTCGCCAAGGCCGTCTTCCTCGTCGTCGGCCGTCGTGCCGCCCCAGGCAATCATCTTTCGGGTCTCGTGCTCGACCCCGAAATTGTAGCCGGTGTCGGGGTCGGGCTCGTTGGTCTTGGTGTAGACGTGGTGCACGAAATCGTTGCGGCCGTACCAGTTGACGAAGAAGATGGTGTTCTCGGCCGTGTCGATTCCGCCCGGAGGATGGTCGGCCAGCCATTGCTCGACCGAGGGAGCATCGATGAAGTGGTTGTCCTTCACGTTCAGGACGTTCTTGTTCTGATCGTTGTAGAGGCCCTGGTACTCGGTCAGCGCGGCCGGCTCAGCGAGCGAGGAGAGATGATTGAAAAAACGGTCTTCGTATGCGGCGCCCGTGAAGCGCGTGTTGTACTCGTAGGTGTAATCGAGCCCGAGAGGGTCGACCTTTCCGTACCACAAACGTGAGCGAACGACGGTGCGGTACCTGTGCGGAAGCCCGCTCAGGAACCGTTCTTCGTCGACGAGGTCTCGGTTGTAGCCCAGGAACACGAAGTTGACGGGGACCTCTTCGTGGAAGTCGGCCGGCCCCCCGGGATCGAGATTCTCGAAACCCTGTTTCGCCCCCGCCCCGGCGGTCATCCCCATCAGAAGGAGACAAACAACTACCAGCACACCGACACGCCTCACAAATTTCCCCTTCCGCCTTTTTTGCCAGAGCCCAAGGCGGGGGAGCATACACTTCAAGGGCCTCGCCACCCCGGCGGCGCCCCGCACGGCTCCGCCGGAGCCGTCTATTGAAAGATCTCCGTCGTCACATCGCCTCCCGGAAGGTGCATCTCATGCGCTCGCGGCGCGCCGGGCAGGGAGGAGAAATCGACGAAGAAGTCGGGGTTCACCGACATCGAGCCGTCTTCCGCGATGTCGACCTGCACGATCCACGATCTGAGATCGGCGTAGAACTGATTGTCCCAGGTCGAAAACAACGAGTTGCTGACGTAGAGCCGGCGTCCATCCATCGAGAGCTGCAGCATCTGAGGGCCGCCGTGCAGGACCGTCCCGTTGGGGTGGACCGCCTCTTCGAACAGTCCGCCGAGGAGCACCGAGCCCACCTGCCTGGGGTGCGCGGGGTCGGAGACATCGTATCCACGCAGGTCTCCGTGGAACCAGTTGGAGAAGAACAACAAGCGATCGTCCATCGACAGGACGAGATCGGTGATGAGCCCCGGGACCGGGACCGGAAAGCCTTCGAGGTCACGCGGCTCGACCTCGACGACCTTTTCGGCGGCCCAGCCGCCCCCGTCCCGATAGAAACGCCACATCACCGAGGAGAGCGCCGCGCCGACGAAGCCGGTCTCGGCGGAGGGGTCGTGCAACCACCTGATCTCGAGGGGGACCATCCCCTCTTCCCCGAGGTCGATCGTCTGGGTAACCTTGCGCTCCTTCAGATCCCAGAAGTGGATCGAGTGCCCGTACTGACCGGAGGCGACGTCTTCGAGATTGAAGCCGGGCATGAACGTCTCGGGTGCAGCCCACTCACTCGACACCAGGGTGTTGTGACGGGGCTGGTACCAGAAGTCGTAGCCCCACTCCGGCGCCCCGTTTGCCTCCCAACGGCCCTTGACATCGAAGGTGGTCGCATCCAGCAGCAGGTAGCCGGCGCCCCTGCCCCCTACGGCGTTGCCCAGCATCGATATGACAACGTTGTCGCCGGGCATGCAATGGACCGTGTGGGGTGCAGAGAGACCGGTCGCGGCCTTGATCTCTTCGGGCTCGATCACCTTGACGATCTTCGGCGCACGCTCGTCGCTTGCGACGTCCACTATGTGGATGCGGGAGGACCTGAGCCCCGGGACGACGAGATGCTTCCGCTCGTTGTCGGTGCTGTGACATGCGGAACTGCACACCTGCCACCCGTAGTGGTGGAGCTCGTCGCCGACGTTGGGCATCGGCGTCCGGTGAACCACCTGGGAGTATGTGAACGAGTCCGAGTTGACGTCCACGACCGCGAGGAAGTCGGGCTCGTCCACGCCGGTGCCCTCGTAAAGACCGGCGACGTAGAGGATGTCCTCCTTCGGCGCCCGCATTGCCTCGGATGGCGATGCGTATCCCACCTGTTGCCCGGTCATATCGGCCTCCCTCGTCAACTTCGCTTCCCCTGACGAAGCTACCAGAGGGAGCTCCCGTGCCTATTACTTTGCGTATGACGAGGAGCGTGTCTCGCGAATCGTCATGATCCTGATCTGGCCGGGATACTGAAGCTCCTCCTCGACCTTCTTGGCGATGTCGCGAGCGATGACCTCGGCCTGAAGATCGTCCACATGGTCGGGCTTGACCATGACCCGTACCTCGCGACCGGCCTGCATGGCATAGACCTTGTCGACGCCCTCGAACTCCATGGCGATCTCCTCGAGACGCTCGAGACGCTTTACATAGGTCTCCAGTGTCTCCCGGCGGGCCCCCGGGCGGGCGCCGGATACTGCGTCCGCCGTCTGGGTGATCACGGCTTCGACCGTTCGGGGCTCGACCTCGTTGTGGTGAGCCTCTATGGCATGGCAGACCTCGGCCGATTCCTTCAGCCTCCGGGCGATCTCCGCCCCGATGATGGCGTGCGAACCCTCGATCTCGTGAGTGACGGCCTTTCCGATGTCGTGCAGAAGTGTGCAGCGCTTGGCCAATGCGACATCGGTACCAAGCTCGGCGGCGATCATTCCCGCAATGTGGGACGCCTCGACGACGTGCCTCAGAACGTTCTGGCCGTAGGAGGTGCGGAACTTGAGCCTGCCCAACACCCGGATGAGCTCGGGGTGCATGTCCGTGATCCCGGTTTCGAGAACGGCCCACTCGCCGCCCTCCTGTATGGCGCGCTCGACCTCGGCCTTCGACTTCTCGTGCAAATCTTCGATGCGCGCCGGCTGAATGCGCCCGTCGCTCACCAGCTTCTCGAGTGTAAGCCTGGCGCTCTCCCGCCGGATCGGATCGAAGCAGGACAGAACGACCGCCTCCGGGGTGTCGTCGATGATCAGGTTGGTTCCGGTGGCGCTTTCGAACGCTCGGATGTTGCGCCCCTCTCGCCCGATGATCCTGCCCTTCATGTCCTCGCTCGGCAGAGTGACCGTGGTCACGGTCGACTCCGTCGTCAATTCGGAGGCGACCCGCTGCATCGCTATCGAGACAATCTTGCGGGCGCGCTTGTCCGCTTCCTCTCTGGCCTGGGATTCGAGATCCCGCACGATGAGCATGGCGTCTCTCTTGGCGCCGTCTTCGATCTGCTCCACCAACGCCTGCTTGGCATCCAGGGCCGTCATTCCGGCCACGCGCTCGAGCTCGGTGTGGGCAGCGGCGGCGAGACGCTCGAGCTCGCTGCTCGCCTCCGCGATCTCGGCCAACCTGGTCTCGGCGGCCTGCTCTTTGCGGTCGAGGGATGTCACCCTCTGATCGAGGGCGATCTCACGCTGCTCTAGACGCTGATCCTTGCGGTCGCTCTCGGACCGGCGCTGTTTGAGCTCGCCCTCCGCGTCGGCGCGCATCCGGTAGATCTCGTCTTTTGCCTCGACCAGTGCCTCTCGCTTGGCGGCTTCGCTGGCTCGCCGAGCATCTTCGAGGATGGTCCTCGCTCGATTTTCGGCCGACGCAACCTGTCGCTCCGCCACCGTTCTGCGGATGAGATAACCGATGCCGATTCCGGCGAGGAGGCCGAGGACGAGACCAAGCACGATCTCCATCTCTCGCTCCTTTCCGTAACTCCACCGGCCGACGCGACGGCGGATTGCCGCACGAGGGCGCAGTACAGGC
>JALZIQ010000019.1 GCA_030860205.1 Actinomycetota bacterium
CAATCCGAATTTTCTCGGCACCTTCCTTGCCGTAGGGGCCGTCCTGCTTACCGTTCTCGCCTGGAGGCGCCCCCCACGCCTGTTCCACGTGCTGGGGGCGGCGCTTGTGCTTGCCGCCATGGGAACGACGGGGTCACGCGGCGCGCTGGTCGTCTACGGTGCAGGCTTGTTGTCGGCCGCGTTCTGGCTCCAAGCAAGGACCAAGGCTGTGCTCGCGGCAACCATGGTCGTGCCGATCATCTTCGTCGGAGTCGGGGCCCTGACCAGCGCTCGCATCCAGGGCAGTGCTGCGCAAGGGATCGATTCGGCCACCATAGAAGCAAGTCCCGCGCTGCGATTTCAGGCGCTGCAGCTGGCCCTGACGTTGGCGCGTCAACAGCCGGTTTCGGGCGTGGGGTACGGGCGCTTTCCCGAGTACGCCGCAGCCTCGGACCACCTGGGGGTGCCGTTCAACACCCACAACGACTATCTCAGGGTGTGGGCCGAGTCCGGCTTGCCCAGTCTGTTGCTGCTCGTGGGCCTGTTCACAATGTGCCTACGCAGGGGCTCCATCTACGCCCGCGCCGATCGGTCTGGACTGGGGGCGGCGGCGTTCGCGGCGACCTCAGCCTACGCGGTCTCGCTGGTGACCCTGAACGGCCTTGCCTCGGCGCAGTACTCGGTGCTCTGGGCGCTGTTGGCCGGGATGCTGCTGGGGGCGCCCAGCCCGACGCACGCTCCATATCCGCCCACCAAGGAGTGACTAGGTAACCTCCATCCAAAAGACCCAGGTCGCTCGACTGGCACCGCTCTGTCGTAGACGGGGCTGTGACCAACATCGAGGTGCTGCCTCCTTGGGAAAGACACCGTTCAAGCCTCAGGTTGATGGTGGTTTCAGCGCGATGGTGGACTTGTTGGCCCCGCTCAGCGCACCCTTGATGGAACGGGGGCGGTCTGCCCTGCAAATGTGCGAGTGGCCGTATCTGCCGTTGGCCTTTCCTTTCACCTTCGCATAGAAACGACCGCGTGCCTCAGGCTTGAATACGCGGTTGCCTTCGTGGTTCGTCCTGTCCCTGCCGACGATCTCGTTCCGTCGACGACTTTCTTTGGGACCGCAATCAGCCGCCGGTTTGAAGGAAGCCGTCCAACGACCCCTTGTCGGAGATGGCTCGTGTTGCTCAATACAGCCCTTAGAACCAACACCAGTATCCGGAAGAACACACCACCGATCACAACCGATGGATCCTTTCGTTTCTCTTCCCAATGGCATTGCAGGAATCGAACACGAGGGGGGCTTCTTCGGCTATCAGATTCCAATCCACGCCAAGCTGCCGAACCAGAAGCAGGACCACGTCTTGACGTTTCAGGAGCTCTCGCTCCAAGGGCGCAGACGTGAAAGTTTGCCCCTCGATGGACACGGCCGGCACCAGCGGGTCGTGATAGGAGATACGGGCTCCTCGGCGCGCGAGCGCGCCCATCACCTTTATCCCCGCCGACTCACGCCTGTCGTCCGTCCCTTGTTTGTAAGCGAGTCCGATTCCAAGGACGCGCGCGCCCCGCACGGCTTTGCCACAGTCGTTCAACAGCAGTGAGGTTCTCTCCACCACATGGCGCGGCATCTCTGCGTTGATGGCGTGCGCCAGCTCTACGAAGCGGACCTCGTGGGATTGGTCTCGGCGTACACGCCAGGAGAGGTAGGCAGGGTCGAGAGGAATGCAATGCCCGCCCCATCCGGGCCCGGGCCAGAAAGGCATGAAGCCGAACGGCTTGGTGGCAGCGGCCTCGATCGCCTCCCAGATATCAACGCCCATGTCGTTCGCGTACACGGCCAGCTCGTTGACAAGGGCGATGTTGACGTGACGGAAGGTGTTTTCGATCAGCTTCGCGAACTCGGCCTCTTTGGTCCCCGAGACGTTCATCACCTTTGGGACTACTTGAAGATAGAGAGCGGTGGCAGCTTCTGCTGACTTGTGGTTGAGGCCCCCCACGATCTTTGGAATGTCCGAGAACCCGTAGATGGGGTTTCCAGGGTCGATGCGCTCGGGTGAGTAGGCGAGCAGGAAATCCTCCCCTTCGGTGTCGCCCTCCGGCTCAAGCAGAGGGCACAAGATTTCCTCCGTCGTCCCGGGGTAAGTGGTGCTCTCCAAGACGACCAACGCACCGGGCTTGATCGTCTTGGCGAGCGCCTTGCCTGCGGCCACGATGTAGGAGAGGTCCGGGGTGCCATCGATGAGAGGCGTCGGAAGGCATATCAAGATTACGTCCGCCTCCCAAAGACTCCGATAGGACGTGCTGGTGCGCAGGCGTCCGGAGCGCTTCAAGGCCACGACCTCTTCGGAGGGCACGTCCTGGACGTAGGACTGTCCGGTCTCGAGCTGTTGGACTCGCTCCTGGTTGAGATCCACTCCGATGACGGAGAACCCCGCCTTGGCGAACGTGGCGGCAACCGGCAACCCCACATACCCGAGCCCGATGACCCCGACCAGGGCGTCGCCCGCTTCTATCCGAGCTAAGAGCCCCGAAAAAGTCACGACACCCGGACTTTGACGCCACCGGAGCTCCCTTTCCCGTAGAAAGCAAGGGGTGATGGGCGCTCGGACGGCTTTGCCGGGCGGAGTGGTTCACCTCTGGCAACAGGCGACGACGACGATCCCGTCGCTGACAGCGGAGTGCTTACCATCGGTTACGAAATGTCATCGGGACGGTAGGATGCCCGCTTGGCCAACGTCTTCTTCGTGTCATCCAATCCGTCATCGGGCCGAACCGCGGGCAACCTAAGCGGCGCGCCCGTGTCATTTTCGTGAATTCGGGCGCCGGGGCGCGCCGACGGGGGTTGCGGGCTGGGTGGCTGCCCATCGTGATAGGTGCTTTGCTGGTGCTACTGATCGCCGACGGGGCCTATGCCGTCGTCCGCCTGGGCATCTCTCTGCGACAGACAGGCGATCATTTTCAGGCCGCCCTGGCAGCCTTCGAACGCGCCCGCTTCACCACTGCCCGTGAAGAGCTGCAAGCCGCTCTCGACTCGGCTCGCTCGGCCGGCGGGTATGCCCGTCACCCCGGCACAATCGGAGCCTCCCTCGCACCGGTAGTGGGCAACGACACGGACGCCCTGCGTTCGGTTTCCGATGCCTCCCAGCTTGCGGCGAGGGCGGGCCTCGAAGGGGTGCGAGCGGCCTCTGACTTGGGGGTCACTGCCACGGGTCTTCCGGCCGCGATCTACAGACACGGCAGGGTTAGGTTCGGATCGGTTCGGGAAACCGCGCCCATAGTCGACCGCGTCGATCGGCTCCTGCACTCGGCGAGCGTCGAGCTTCAGGGCGCGCCGGACCCCCGCTTTTCGCTGGTGGCCCAAGCCCTTGCGACCGCCCAGGACCGCATCTCGAGCGTTGGCGAGTCTGCTCACAAGGCCAACGTGCTGTTCCGCGCCCTCCCCCGCCTTCTCGCCCAGGACGGCACCCGTCGTTACCTTCTTCTGTTGCAGGCGCTCGGCGAGGCGAGGGGGACCGGCGGCCTTGCCGGGATCTGGGGAGTCCTGCAGGCGCGGGAGGGCCGGCTTCGCTTGCTCGACATAGCCCCGATTGCGGAGCTGCAGCCGGAGCCGGTCCCAGCCGTCGACGCCCCCGCGTGGTTCGAGCGCGGCTATGGGCCTCTCTTCGCACTCAGGCAATGGTCGCAGGCAAACCTCTCCCCCAGCTTCCCGGCCGTCTCGAAGGTCTTCCTGCAGATGTACGAGCAAGCCAGGGGACCACGGCTGGACGGCGTGATTGCGCTCGACCCCGTCGCGCTGGGGGAGCTCATACCGGCGACAGGCCCTCTGAGACATCCGGGTCTCGACGTCGAGGTGGGAGCGGGCAACGCCTCCGAGGTGCTCATGCGCGACGCCTACACCGACACCGGCGGGCCTGCCGCACAGAACCGCTATCTCGAGGGGCTCGTGCGTCAGTTCTGGGACCGTATCTACCAGGGCGACGTCGACCCCCTCGCGCTCGCCCGGGGTCTCGGGGGCTCGGTGACCAGTCAGCACTTGAAGGCCTACGCAACCAGCGGGCAGGATCAAACCTCGCTGCACGAGCTCGGAGCGGATGGGGACTTCACCTCTGCCGGCCCCAACGTGCAGATGGTGTTCCACAACAACGTTGGGGCGAACAAGGTCGACTACTTCCTGAGGCGATCGATCCAAAGCACCGTGCAGCTCAACGAATCGGGTTCGGCTCGCGTCAGCACAACGATCTCACTCGAAAACAAGACACCCTTCGACTTGACCGACACCTTTGGGTCCGGCATCGGAGACGACCCTGCGGGTCTCAATCGAATGTACCTCAGTGTGCTCATGCCGCAGGGGGCCACGCTGCAAAGCTTTTCTCTAAACGGCCGCCCGCGTGAGCCGTTCCGCCTTCAAGAGCAGCTCTTTCCCGTCGCCTGGGACATTCTCGAGATACCCGCGGGACGAAGTGCACAAGCACGTGTCATCTACACCATCCCGCAAGCGGTCGACTTGTCGGCCGGGACAGGTTCTTTCGAGATGACCCTGTGGCCGCAGACCTCGGCCGCCTTCGATCAATACTCGCTGGACATCAACTTGCCGGGGGGTTACAGCACAACGGAGATCGAGGGCATCGACGCCGTCCGCAGCGGTCTTCTGCAAGCATCGGGTCACCTCGATCGCCCAACGACTGTCGCCTTCCGGCTGATCGACTAGACCGGCCGACGTGCGTGTTGAACCATCCCGCCACCTCCGGCGCCGCCGCCGAGAGTGATCTCGAAAGCGAGTCTCCCTGCGGGGCGCGCTCAGGCTCAGAGCTCATCTAAAGCAAGCGCCGGCCTCGACGATATAGACGGGGCGCGTTCTGGTTGTAGTCAACGAACACCTTGACGCTCTCTTTCCGCCATGCCGTGGTGGCGACCCGGGCATGAGGCCTCGACCTCGCGCCATCGCCAGGACGGTGCCACTTGACCCGGCCCCTGGTCCGTCCCGCTCTCAGCTACCCCGGTCTCACGAACGGGCTCATCGAAGTCTCGCTTCGTATCCCACGGGGGTTGGTCTCCTTACCTCGTGCCCCAGGTGAAATTCTGATCCACACTGCGGGGGATTTTGAGCTTTATGGTATTATTTTCCTGGGACGCGGGGAACGCTACGGGGGTGGCCAGCGATGAGGTTACGGGGGGTCTTGAGAGCACGTTCACCGCGAGAGGCGGTCGCGTCACGCGAAGTCATCCATTTGACTTCACAGAGTGATGACTTTGGCGTACGCGCGGGGCGACGTAGGTTTCTCACCACCATGCCTGTAGCGGCTCTGGCCGCTGCAGCGCTATCGAGCCGACCACAAGAGGCTGCGGCCGCGGGAGGTGGCTTCGGCGTCGACGTGCGCGACCATGGCGTCGTCGGCGACGGCGCCACCGACGACGCGCCGGCGATCCAGTCGGCCATCGACTCTTGCCCTGCGGGCGGAAGGATCCTGATTCCTCCGGGGATCTATCGCTTGGCGGCCGGGCTGTCCCTGATGGCCAACGACTTACACATCGAGGGGGTCGGACGGGGCGCCACCGTGCTCAAGTTCACAGGCGCGGGGGCCGCCCTCTACAACCGAAACCCAAGCACCATGCTCAGGCGGTGCTCCATATCAAAGCTCACGATAGAAACGCGCCTTGCAGCCGACGGCCATCGCGCCCTTGCCATCGACAACATGTACCGCTGCACTTTTTCGGATCTGTGGCTCGACGGCTTGGGAGCGTACGGCACGGGTGTCGAGTTTGTGGGAGGGGCAAACAAATCGACTTACTTCAACGCCTTTACCAACGTCGACATCACAGCCGGGCGGGCATGCGTGGAGTTCGGTGATAGGTGCAACGCCGAGTCCTTTTACGGGGGTGTCTTCGACGGTCCAGGGATCGCTATCCTTTCGGCCCCTCGCCAGCTGGGCGCAGACACCAACAAATTCATCAACGTGGCGCTGCAGACCTCCGCTCCGGTCATGATCAAGCTCGGAGGCGTAGGAAGCAGCTTCAACTCGTTCGTAGAGATGAGGGCCGAGCCCGGAGTGCCCGCGCGCGTCGAGATCGACAGCGGGTCGATTGTGAACGAGTTTATCGGAGGCTCTTACAGCAACCACGTGATCTTTGACGACGCGGCCCCGGGAAGCAACGGCACCACTTTGATGATCCCGACGGGGCACACGTTCAAACTGGGACAGCAGAACCAGTCGCTTCCCAAACGCACGCTGGACCTTCTGTCGGCCAACGCGGGCATCACACTGGGGAACGATTCCGCGGTCAACTGGTATAGGGGAGGGAAAGGGGTCATGAGCACCGACGCACGCCTCGAGTCTCCGGCGATGCGTATCGGCGCAAACGGAGTGGCGATCAGCGCGCATCTCTCGGGCACCGCGCCGTGGAATCCGAGCGGGGCCCGGAACGGAGCCATCAGGAGCATCTCTGTGCCGGTATCGGGAGCGGTTCTGGGCGATACAGTTGCCGTGGGGTTCTCAAAAAGCATACCCGCCGGAGCTCTCTTGGTGGGATCGGTCTCCCGGCGAGACGTGGTAACAGTGACGATGGTTAACCACACGGGAGGGTTCCTGGACGTTGGTTCCGGTACCGTGCGTGCCGACGTTTGGCAGCACTGAGACCCCTCTCCCCAGCGCCGGCCGACAGCGCGCGGGATTCGGTCGCGCCTTAACAGGGCCAAGCTGCAGAGTCCGTTCCTAGAACGGCAGGTAGCGCGCGGCTTTCCGTCTTACAAAGCACCCCTGCCCGTTGCATGGCACGTTCTCGAGCTCTCCGAGGGAGAGGCTGCGGAGCAGTCTTGGCCGCACGATCCCGCAAGCCGTCGACCTTTCAGCCGGAGAAGGTTTGTTCGAGATGACGTTTTCTTGATTATGCCGCCGAAGCCGTACGCCGTGAACAACATCGATGGCGCCAACCTCCCTAGGGACTACCGTTCGAACCTTAGGCCGGCTCGATCACCCAAAGACTGTGGCGCTCGAGCCGGCCCAAGTAGTTTGCCGGGCGCCCTCAGCGCACCCTGATCGTGTCGGAGCGGGCTGCCCTGCAAATGTGC
>JALZIQ010000020.1 GCA_030860205.1 Actinomycetota bacterium
TTCTCGTTGCTGAACCACTTGACCGTACCTACTGCCACTACTTCACTTCCTTTCTCGTAACGGGGGCTCGCAGGCATCTTCCCCGCGCGTTGATACCCCCGTCGCTGCGCGCGCAACGCTAGCACACCACCAACCCAACGGGCACGCCCCTGGGACCGGCCGGTCTGGTGAGCCTCTAGGGGACTATCTTCCTGATCGGCATCTCGACGATGTCCTCGGCGCCGAGCGCCTTGAGTCCGGGAATCAGCGTGTTGATCTCCGCCTTGGGCACGACGGTCTCGACTGCGAAAAAGCCCTCTTCGGCGAGCTCGGAGACGGTGGGCGCCCTCATCGCCGGCAAGAGCTCGATCACCTTGGGCAACGCCTCCGCCCCGACGTTGAGCTTGACCATGACTCTTTGGCGCGCGTCGATCGTCCCTCGCAGCAAGATCGTGAGCTCTTCGATGGCCCTCCTCTTCGGTTCGTCTGACCACGCGGCCCGGTTCGCGATGAGCTGCGTCCTCGATTCAAGCAGCACATCGACGACGGTCATTGCGTTGCGCGCCAGAGTCGAACCGGTCTCGGTGAGGTCCACGATTGCATCGACGATCTCGGGCACCTTGGCTTCGGTAGCGCCGTAGGACATGAATATGCGAACGGGGATGCCGAGGCGATCGAAGTAGGCCTTGGTGAGGTTGGGCAACTCGGTGGAGATGCGGGCGTCGGGTCTTATCTGCTCCGGCCTGGTTATCCCTGCGTCGCTCGGCACCGCCAGCACGACCTTGACCGGCCGATCGCTCTGCTTGGAATACTGGAGCGAGGTGACCGGCACGACGTCGGCTCCCGTCTCGACGATCCAGTCCTCACCGGTGACGCCTACGTCGAAGAAGCCCTCGGCGACATAAGTAGGGATCTCCTGGGGCCGAAGGATTGCGACCGACGCCACGCGCGGGTCATCGATCGAACCTCTGTAATCGCGCTCCGAACCACGCCGCAACTTGAGATCGGCGTCCTCAAAAAGAGTCAGGGTGGCTCTTTCCAGAGAGCCTTTCGGAAGAACGAGCTTCAACACTCTTGCGTCGCAGTGCTTAGATGTCGGTCGCCGGCTTGGGCAGAGCGGCGAGCAGGTTCGCCATCTCGATAGCAGCGAGCGCAGCCTCGAATCCCTTGTTGCCGGCTTTACCTCCCGCGCGCGCCTCGGCCTGCGCGCTGTCGTCGGTGGTGAGAACCCCGAAAGCAATAGGGATGCCGGTGGCCGCGGTAGCCTCGCCGATTCCGCGCGCCGCATTGCCGGCGACGTAGTCGAAGTGGGGGGTTTCGCCGCGCACCACGGCACCCACGCAGACGATCGCATCGACCTCCTTCGAGGCTGCGATCCTCTTGGCCGCCACAGGTAGCTCGAAGGCGCCCGGTACCCACACAAGCAGAATGTCGTCCTCGGCCGCGCCGTGGCGCCTCAGGCAATCCAGCGCGCCGTCGACCAGGCGCCTGGAGATGGTTTCGTTGAACCGGCCCGCGACAACGGCTACGCGCAGGTGGCGGGCATCCAGGTCGCCGGAGAAGCTACGCATCACGCGGTGCCTTCATCTTCGCCCACCGGCTCACGCGTCACTTCGACGTCTCCGGCGGTGAGCACCGTCTCGGGGGCGGCCACAAACGCTTCGAGGAGGTGGCCCATCTTCTCCTTCTTCGTCTGCAGGTATCTGAGGTTCTCGGGGTTCGGGGCCGTCTCGAGCGGAACCCGCTCGACGATCTCCAGTCCGTAACCCTCGAGGCCGGCTCGCTTGGTCGGATTGTTGGTCAGGAACCGCATCGTCGTAATGCCGAGGTCACCGAGAATTTGAGCGCCAACACCGTAGTCACGTGCGTCGGGCGGAAAACCCAACTCGGCATTGGCTTCGACGGTGTCGAGTCCGCCGTCCTGCAGTGCGTAGGCCTCGACCTTGTGACGGAGTCCAATGCCGCGCCCCTCGTGGCCGCGTATGTAGACCAACACCCCTTCGCCCTGCTCTTGGATCTTTCCCAACGCGTCGGAAAGCTGCAGTCCGCAGTCGCACCGGATGCTGCCAAGCACATCTCCGGTAAAGCACTCCGAGTGGACCCGGACCAGGACGTTCTCTTTGCCCGCAGGCTCGCCGGCGACGAGCGCCATGTGAGTGCGGCCGTCGTGCGATTCGTAAGCGACCGCGCGGAACACTCCGTGGGCGGTCGGAATGCGCGCCTCGGTTACCCGATGCACGAGCTTCTCGGAGCGGCGCCTATAAGCGATGAGGTCGGCGATGGAGACGATGAGAATGTCATGCTGAGCCGCAAAGCGTTCCAAAGCGGACAGGCGCGCCATCGATCCGTCTTCGTTCACCAACTCGCAGATGACCCCCGCGGGGTACAACCCGGCGAGGCGCGCGAGGTCGACCGCCGCCTCGGTGTGTCCGGTCCGCCGGAGCACACCGCCCTCGGTGTAGCGCAGAGGGAAGATGTGACCGGGGCGGGCAAGGTCCGCAGGTTTGGTGTCGGGGTCGACGAGCGCCCTGATCGTCCTGGCGCGATCGCCCGCCGAGATTCCCGTGGTCGTTCCTGCGCGCGCGTCGACGCTGATGGTGAAAGCGGTTCCCATGAACTCGGTGTTGTGCGATGCCATGGGCGGCAGATGAAGCTCTTCGAGGCGTTCTGCTTCCATCGGAACGGTTATGAGGCCGGAGGTGTGTCGGACCATGAAGGCGATGTGCCGGGCCGTGACCTTCTCGGCCGCGAAGATGAGGTCGCCTTCGTTCTCGCGATCCTCGTCGTCGACCACGATCACCATGCGGCCTTCGCCGATGTGGGCGATCGCGTCTTCTATCTTGTCAAACGGCACCGCTGCCGCCCTTTTCAGTCTGAGCCGACATTAGGCGTTCAGCGTACTTCGCCATCATGTCGACCTCGACGTTGACCTGGTGGCCGCGTTCGAGCTGCCCCATAGTCGTCTGCTTCAAGGTGTGCGGGATGAGCATGACCTCGAAGGTGCCCCCCTCGGCCTCGACGACGGTGAGCGATACACCGTCCACGGCGACCGAGCCCTTGGGTATCAGGTATCGGCCTAGGGCCGGGTCAACCTCGAACCACATGCGACGTGAGGCGCCGTCGGAGACAACCCGTGCCAGGGTTGCAGTCCCGTCCACGTGACCCTGGACGATGTGGCCGCCGAGGCGGCCGTTCACCCGCAGCGGGAGCTCGACGTTCACGGCTTGCCCCGGCGCCAGGCCGGCCAGGGTCGAGCGCGTGACGGTTTCATTGGCCGCCTCCACGCTAAAGGCGCGCCGGCTGACTCTCGTGGCGGTCAAGCAGACACCGTTGACGGCGACCGAGTCACCCACCAGCAGCTCTCTTGCAACCGCGCCGGAGGTGATCTTGAGACCCAGTATTCCTTTACGCCTCCGAGCGCCGGTCAACACCCCGGGTTGGACGATGCCTGTGAACAAAACCTCTCCCTTGCCGCTCTCCCGCCGTTTCGCGGGGTCAGCCCGACGGGCGGTAGGTGACGATGACGTCTTCGTCGATGCGCCTTACCTCCTCGCAAGTCCAGCGTAGGGCCTCGGACATCGAGCCGACTCCAATCGGCCCCACCGCCGGGCCCCCCGCCCCGAGCAGCACCGCCCCATGGTGGAGACTGAGCCGGTCCACCAGTCCCAGAGACAGCAGTGATGTGGCCAGCACCGCACCCCCCTCGCAGAGCAGTTCGACCCAGGCCCGGCGCGCTCCTTCCCTTCCTCCCAGGGCGTCGAGCAGCGCGGCCAGATCCACCCCCTGCTCGGACGAAGGGAGCACGAGCACGTCCGCTCCCGCTGAGGCCCATGCGTTCACGGCGGCCGGCGGGGCGGCTTCGGTCGTAGCCATCACGACGTCGGGGTTGGCGAACAGCCGGGCGCCCTCCGGCACCCGCCCCGCCGCATCGACCACAACGGTCGCCGGTTGCCTCGTCGGCCTCACATCCTCCACCTGGAGCAAAGGGTCGTCCGCGATGACGGTGCCGGCCCCCACCATCACCGCGTCGGACTCCCGGCGCCGCGCATGGACCTCCCGGCGCGCTCCGGGGCCGGTAATCCACCGGGAAGAGCCGTCGAGGGCCGCCAGACGCCCGTCCAGGCTCAGGGCCAACTTGAGGGTGACCCAGGGCCTTCCCGTGAGCCGCTGATGGGCCCACTCACGGTTGATCGCCCGGGCGTTGTCCTCGAGCACGCCGGTGGTCACTTCGACGCCGTGGGCCCGCAGGTAGGCGAAGCCGTGGCCCCGGGTGCGCGGGTCGGGGTCCTCCATCGCCGCGACGACCCGAGCGACGCCGGCGTCGGCCACGGCGGCGGCGCACGGCGGGGTCCGGCCGTGGTGCGCGCACGGCTCCAGATTCACGTACAGGGTAGCGGCGCGGGCGTCGACCCCCCGGAGCGCGTCGGTCTCCGCGTGGAGCGTCCCGCTCCCGCCGTGGGCGCCCTCGGACAGGACCTCGCCGTCCCGGACGAGCACCGCGCCGACGCGGGGGTTCGGGTAGGTGAAGGACGGTTCGAGGGCGAGCTCGATCGCCCTCGCCATGTGGGTGTGATCCAGATCCAAAGACATCAGGCCTCGGAGGTCATAGCTAGGGTATGCCCTTCACGTGAGCCTCTAACCGAATGCCTCTGACGGCTCGAGCCTGAGACCGCGGGCGAGCTCGGCGCCCGACATCGCCCGCTTGCCCTCGGACTGGGCGACGGACACCTCCAGCGGGTCGCCCCTCGTGCCGACCAGCAGCAGATCCCCGGCCAGCAGCTCGCCGGGCGCCAGCGCCGGGGCCTCCTCGCCGACGTCCGCGACCGCCCGGATCTTGATGCGCTTGCCCCGAAAGGTCGTCCACGCCCCGGGGGCGGGCTCGAGGCCCCGGACCAGATTGTGGATCACATGGTGAGGCTTGCTCCAGTCGATCCTCGTCTCCGCCTCGGAGATCTTGGGGGCGTAGGTGGCCGCCCTGTCGTCCTGTGGCTGCGGCTTGACCGCACCGGAGGCATAGCCCAGGACGGTGGGTATCAAGAGGTCCCCTCCGTCCGCCGCCAACCGCTCCCCGAGAGAGGCCGAGGAGTCGGCCGGGGACACGGCCACCTTGCGGGCGGCGAGGACCGGCCCCTCGTCCATGCCCTCGGTTATGCGCATGATCGAGACGCCTGTCTCGGTTGCGCCGTCCATCAGGGCTCGTTGGACGGGGGCAGCCCCCCGGTATGCGGGCAGCAGCGAGAAGTGGACGTTGATGAAGCCCATATCGGGCACCTCCAGAAGCGTCGGGGGCAGGATCTTCCCGTAGGCGACCACGATGCAGACCTCCGGCCTCAGGGCGCGCACGACCCCCTGGAACGACGGATCCTTGATGCTCTGAGGCTGCAGCACCCTTATCCCGGCCGCTTGTGCGGCCGCCTTGACCGGTGACGGGCGGCCCCTCAGGCCCCGCCCCGCGCGCCGGTCCGGGTTGGTCACGGCCGCGGTGAGCTCGAGCCCGGAGGACAGCACCGCCTGCAGGCTCGGGACGGCCCAGGCGGGAGTGCCGAAGAAGATGGTTCTCAGAGCGTCTCCCGGTCCATGGCGCCGTCCCGGCCCCGATCGGGCGGCACGCTCCTGGGAGGAAAGCCGAGCGCCTCCTCCCGCAGCCGGGACAGAGCCTCCCGGCGATCCTCGGGAGAGAGGCGGTCGAGAAACAGAACGCCGTCGAGATGATCGGTCTCGTGCTGGAGAATGCGAGCGAGGAAGCCCGTGCCCTCGAGGACGAACGGCCTGCCGTCGACGCCGGTGCCCTCGATGCGGGCGACCTCCGAGCGCCCCACCGGGTAGTAGATGCCCGGGATCGACAGACAGCCTTCTTCGTCGGCGATCGACTCCCCGTCCAGCGACACGACGGTGGGGTTGATCACGGCGCCGGCCTCCCCATCGTGCTGCCAGACGAAGATCCGTTCGGAAACGCCCACCTGGGGGGCCGCCAACCCCACGCCGGGGGCATCGCGCATGGTGTCGATCATGTCCTCTATGAGGCGGTGATGGACGCGTGCAACCCTTTCGACCGGCCGAGCACGCTGGCGGAGCACGGGGTCACCCCAGGTTCTTATCGGAAGAATGGCCATGTCGTCGTGGTCCGTTCGCGCAGGATGATCTCTACCGGGGATCGACATCCACTCCGAGCCGACTCCCGGCCGGCACTGAGGCGAGAATACCCCTTAGCTCCGCCGCCACCTCTCCGGCATCGGGACACTTGGCCAGCAGCTCGAGAGCCTCCCGAGCGGGCCCTTTCCGGCGGGGGGCGGGGCGCGCGGGGATGGGTCCCAGCACGACCGCCCCGGCGCGCCGGCAGACGTCCCCCACGGCCTTCAGCAACGAGTCGCGGGCGGGTCCCGAAGCGGTGGCTTTGAGCAGCTCGCGGAAGGGCGGATAGAGGAGCTCGGCGCGCCCGGGCAGCTCCCGTTCGAGAAAGTAGCCGTAGTCGGCCCTGGCCACACCCTGCAGCGCGTGGTGGCCCGGCTCCGAGCACTGGATGACGAGCCGGCCCCCCTCCGCAGCAGGGCCCGCCCACTCGGCCATCTCCGACAGCGCCTGATAGGCGCTTTCCGCCGCCCGCCAGTGGGGCCGCCGGATCAGCGCATCGGCATCCAGGACCCCGACCAGCTCCACCGGGGGACGTATCGCCGCCTTGGTGCCGATCCACGTGGTGACGTAGATATCTGCGGTCGCGAGGGCATCGTGTGGTTCCTCGATGACGTCGGGGTCGATCCGGGCAACCGCGGCACGGGGGAACGACAGGCGGACCTGGTCGGCGAGGCGTTCGCTTCCCGCTCCCAGAAGCCTGAAGTCGTCCGCCCCGCACGATGGACATGCCGCCGGCGTCGCCGCGATCCACCCACAGCGGGGGCAAGCCACTTCGGCGCGCCCGTGCTGCGATGCGACGCCCGCTTCACAACGCGGGCAGCGAAGCGACCGCCTGCAGGCGGCGCACCAGACCGTGCGCGCGTAGCCGCGGCTCGGCGCAAGCAGGGCGACGCGCGCCCCCCGCCGGAGGGCGTCGTTGATTCGGCGATGCAGATCGGGTGCCAGCGCCCGTTCCTCGGGGCGGTCGATGAGCTCGACGATGGGACGAGCCGCCCGCCCGGCCGCCCGGGACGGAGCAACCGAACCGATGCGGGCCCACAACGCCTGCGCTCCCACCTCCACGGACGGACAGGAGCTCGCCAGCACACACACGGCGCCCTGTAGCCGGGCGCGCTCCACCGCGACCCGGCGGGAGTCGTAGGCCGGGGATCGGTCTTCTTTGTAGGTGCGGTGGTGCTCTTCATCGAGCACGATGAGCCGCAGTGAGGGGGCCGGCGCGAGCACCGCGGCCCTCCCGCCCCCACCCAGGCCATGTCCAGCGGCCAGCCTCAGCCACGAGCGCGAGCGATCTGCGTCCCCCACTGCGCTGTCGACCCGGGCCAGGTCGGGAAAATGACCTTGAAGACCTTCGAGGACCGAGGATCCGTAGCGCACCTCGGGGACACAGACGAGGGCGGTGCCCCCCGCCCGTCCCGATGCCGCCAACAGCTCCGCGATCGCGGCGGCGCGATCCTCTCCGGAGGTCCATCGCAGGGCCCAGGTCCCCGCGCGGCCCCCCTCGATCGCGGCGATCAGTGCGTCACCCCCCTCATAGGTCTGGAGGCGCTCCGCCGGTGGGCCTCCCTTTATCGCGCCGGGGGGAGACGGCTTGACCCGTACGCGCGGGGGCACGACGCGTCGCAGCGTCCGGCCGGGCGGAGCTGCGTAGCGGCGGCTGATCCATCTGATCAGCCCCAACAGGGGAGGCGGCGCCAGAGGCGGGCCCACCACGGCTCCCAGGACCGGCTCCAACGGGAGCGCCGGATGCTCTTCGGCGACCGCGACGACGATGCCCCGGACGTTTCTCCCGCCGAATCGGACACGCACCAGGCTTCCGGGGAGGAGTCCGGCGAGCGCCTCGGGCACGGAGTAGGAAAAGGGCTTGTCCACCCGCCAGACCGGCACGAGCGGCATCACCCGGGCGACGAGGATCTGCCCGGATGGGGATGGGTCGGCGGGGGCGACGTGGGTCGGCTCCGGCACGGTTGGGTCGGCGGTGGTCGGGGGCGTCCAACCCGGCGTCAGGCGGAGCCTCCGCGGCGAGGCGACGAGTGGCTCAGGGAGCCCCGCACAACCGACGGAGCTCGTCGGCGAACTCGGTCCGCTCCCACGTGAAGTCTCCTTCGGAGCGTCCGAAGTGACCGTAGGAGGCGGTGCTCTGGTATATCGGCCGCCGGAGGTCCAGCCGCTCGATGATTGCCGCCGGGCGAAGGTCGAAGCACCGGTCGATCGCCTTGCAGATGGTCTCCGGGGCGACGGTCTCGGTGTCGAAGGTCTCGACCGACAGGGACACGGGGTGCGCCACCCCGATGGCGTAGGCAACCTGGAGCTCGAAGCGCTCGGCCAGCCCGGCGGCGACCACGTTCTTGGCGACGTGGCGGGCGGCGTAGGCCGCGGAACGGTCGACTTTGGTCGGATCCTTCCCGGAGAAGGCACCGCCTCCGTTGCGCGCCATTCCCCCGTAGGTGTCCACGATGATCTTGCGCCCTGTGAGGCCCGTGTCCGCGCGGGGGCCGCCGATCTCGAACACTCCGGTCGGGTTCACGAGGATCTCGACGTTGGTGGAGTCGAGCCCGGAGGGGGTCATCGGCTCGATGACGTGCTGTACGAGGTCGGGCTTCAGGAGGGTTTCGATGTCCACGTTCGGCTGATGCTGGGTCGAGCACACGACGGTCTCGAGGGTGACGGGCCTGCCATCCCGGTAGCCGACGGTGACCTGGACCTTGCCGTCGGGCCGCAGGTAGGGCAGCACCCCCGACTTCCTGACCTCGGCCAGCCGGCGGGCATACCGGTGGGCGAGCCAGATGGGCATCGGCATGAGATCCTCGTTCTCGTTGCAGGCGTAGCCGAACATCATTCCCTGATCGCCCGCGCCCTGAGAATCGAGCGTCGCGTCCAGGGCCTCCCCCCGCCGTTCCTCCAGGGCATGCTCGACGCCCACCGAGATGTCGGGCGACTGCTCCTGGATGACAACCGACACTCCACAGGTGGCGCCGTCGAAGCCGATACGAGAGCTCGTGTAGCCGATGTCGGTGGCCGTGCGCCGCACTACCGAGGGGATGTCGACGTAGGCCTTCGTCGTGATCTCCCCGGCGACGACCACGAGCCCGAGGGTGATGAGCGTCTCACACGCCACGCGCGCCCCCGGATCGCGCGCGATGATCTCGTCGAGGATCGCATCGGAGATTTGATCGGCCATCTTGTCCGGATGGCCTTCGGTCACCGACTCCGAGGTGAATCGGTGGAGGCCGTCTGGCTGTGTCATGTCTTGCATCCTAATGGCGTCGACGAATTCCGGCTCTTCTCCGCTCCTGGCCCCAAACGCACGACATTGTAGAGTCGCACGGTGACGGAGAAGGCGGCCGAGCCGATAGCCCCCAGGGACCCAGCTCCCCTGGTAAACGACCTCCAGGTGAAGCTGACTGAGTCGGTGCTCGGGAACCTCCCCGCAGCGCAATCCGTCGCGGGTCTGACGGCGATGGTGCAGGACATCTCCGAGCCCGCCGTTCCGGTGGACGGCTCCACCGGATGCAAGAGGGTCGACGAGCTCTTTCGAACCCATCAGGGGCGGCGCAGCATTGTCGTCCGAACGGGCAACGGGGACTATGCGCTGCTCACCCATAAGCACTTCCGCGGCAGCGGGGGTGGCCCCTACGCTTGGGCCCTACATGCCGACACGCCAATTCAAAACCTGCTCGAGGACTGCTCTCCGTTGGTGCTGGAGCCGTCCACGACGATCGCCGAAGCCAGCGATGCGATCCTCGGGCGCGACGCCGCCCACCGCAACGACGACGCCCTCGTCGTGTGGCCGGCCGGCGACCGCGTCGCCATCCTGTCGGTCTTCACGCTTCTGGAGGCCGTCGTAAAGGCGCTGCAGGAAGGCGAAGAGCGGTTCCGCACAGTGCTCAACGGCGCCCCCATCGTGATGTGGGCGACCGATCGCAACGGGGTCATCACGTTGTCGGAGGGAAAGGCGCTGTCCGGCCTCGGATTCCGGCCCGGTCAGCTCGTCGGGGTATCGATCTTCGACATCTATCGCGACAGACCCGACATCCTCTCCCGCTACCGGCGCACCCTCGCTGGAGAGGAGTCGAGGTCGGTCATGGAGGTCGACGGCGTGGCCCTCGAGACGCTGCTCCAGCCCATGCGCGAGCACGGCAACGGCGACGTCGTCGGCATCATCGGCGTTTCGACCGACATCACGGAAATGAGGCGCGCGGAAAAGGCGCTCGGCAAGAGTCAGATCCGTCACAAGGCGATTCTCGAGTCCGCCCTCGACTGCATCATCGCCGCCGATCACGAAGGCAAGATCATAGAGTTCAACCCGGCCGCTCAAAGGGTCTTCGGGTTCTCCAGAGCCGAGGCCCTTGGCAGGGGACTGACCGAGACCATCTTTCCCGCGGCCCTCAAAGAAAGCCTCTTGCGCCGGTTCACGAACGATCCCGGCTCGCGCGCACGGGGGGCGCGGGGCCAGCGCATCGAGTTGTCGGCGGCTCGGGCCGATGGCTCCGCGTTCCCGGCGGAAGTCACCATCAGCATCGTCGAGCTGGACGAACAACCCGTGTTCACCGCCTTCGTGCGCGACATCACCCAGCGCAAGCGGCTCGAGGAGCAGCTCACCCACCAGGCTTTCCACGATCCGTTGACCGGCCTGGCGAACAGGACTCTTTTCAAGGAGCGCGTCGAACACGCCCTGGAGCGCGACAGGAACCGCATCGAGCGCGCGGCGGTGCTGTTCCTAGACCTCGACGACTTCAAGACCGTCAACGACAGCATGGGCCACGGCACAGGTGACGACCTGCTGATAATGGTCGCTCAACGCCTGAACCGCCTCCTCCGCCCGGGGGACACCTTCGCCCGGCTCGGCGGCGACGAGTTCGCCATCCTTCTCGAAGACGTGCGCGATCTTCGTGAACCGAGGCTCGTGGCCGAACGAATCCTGGGGAATCTTCGCTATCCATTCGAGCTGCAGGGCAAAGAGTTCTTCGTCGGCTGCAGCATCGGCCTCGGCATAAGCGGCTCCGGCTTGGAGAATGCAGACGAGCTCTTGCGGAACGCAGACGTGGCAATGTACACGGCCAAGAATGCGGGTAAGGGCGGCTGCGAGGTCTTCCAACCTGAGATGCACTCCGCCGCCCTCAAGCGCCTGGATCTCAAGGCGGGCTCGAGGCGCGCGCTCGAGCGCGGAGAGTTTGTCGTCCACTATCAGCCCATCTTGGAGCTCGGCAGCAATCGGGTCGACGGCTTCGAGGCACTCGTCCGCTGGAACCATCCCCAATGGGGCCTGCTCCCGCCGGCGCAGTTCACACCGTTGGCGGAAGAGACCGGTCTGATCGTCGAGATGGGAGCATGGGTGTTCCAGGAGGCCACGCGGCAAGCCGCCCTGTGGCAGGCGACACATGCAACAGACCCTCCTCTCAGCATGTCGGTGAACATCTCAGCCACCCAACTGCATCGGCCCGGGTTCACGCGCAGCATCTCGGAGATCCTTGCGCAATCTGGCCTGGACCCCGGGACCCTGGTGCTGGAGGTCACGGAGTCGATCCTGGTAAGCGACGCCCAGACCGCACAGCGCTCCCTCAAAGAGCTGAAGGCCCTCGGCCTCCTCCTGGCGATCGACGACTTCGGGAGGGGCTACTCCTCGCTCGAATACCTGCGACGCCTGCCGATAGACATCCTCAAGGTCGACAAGAGTTTCATCGACACGGTCATTGGCAACACGGATGAATCGGCTCTGGCGCGAGCGATCATCAAGCTCGGCGCGACGCTCAAGCTCAAGGTCATCGCTGAGGGCATCGAGACCGCCGCGCAGGTGGACAGGCTGAAAGTCCTGAAGTGCAACTGGGGACAGGGATATCTCTTCGCTAAACCCTTGACCGCGGACGAGGCCAACACCTACTTGAGCGCCCAGGCGCTCCTCGACGGCCGGGCAACGGGCGTCGGCGTCGACTGAGGCTTCCGCTAGGGGCGCTCTCTCAGCAGCCCCACGATCCTGTCGATCAGGGCTGCCGCCAGCGCGGCTTTGGTCACAAGCCCGACATGGGCCACGCCGTCGGGGCCCGAGATGACCGCCCGGTTGGTGGCCACACCGAAACCCGAGTCGCTGCTCGAGACGTCGTTGGCCACGATGACGTCGGCGCCCTTCGATCGGCGTTTTTCCTGCGCAAGCTGCCCGAGACGTCCGGGATCCGGTTGGGTCTCTGCGGCAAAACCGACGAGGATCCCCTGAGGCTTGCGGACGCCCGGACGTGATCCGAGCTCCGCAAGGATGTCGGGAGTGGGGACCAGCCTTATCTCCGGCGGGCCCGACGCCTTCTTGAGCTTGCGATCGACGGCCTCCTCCGGCTTGAAGTCGGCAACTGCGGCCGCCTTGACGATCACGTCGCAATCCGGCGCTCGTTCGAGCACGGCGGTGCGCATCTCATCGGCCGTGGCCACATGCACGAGCTCGACTCCGGGCGGTGGCTCCGCACTGGTCGCCCCGGCTACAACCGTCACCTTGGCGCCCCGGGCGGCGGCCTCCCGTGCGATCGCGAAGCCCATCCGGCCCGAGGACCGATTGCCGACGAATCGGACTGGGTCGATCGGCTCCTGGGTGCCGCCGGCGGTTATCAGCGCTCTGACCCCGGCGAGGTCTTCGGCGCGCCCCAGGACACTGAGCCCGGCCCGCACGATCTCGTCCGGCTCCGACATCCGGCCCGCGCCGCTGTCGCCGGAGGACAGCGGCCCCTCAGACGGGCCAATGAGGCTCACGCCGCGCTCCTCCAGCGCGGCGACGTTGCTCTGGGTCGCGGGATGTTCCCACATCTCGGTGTGCATGGCGGGCGCAACCAAGACGGGGCACCCCACCGTCAACAGCACCGCGGAGAAGAGGTCGTCGGCGAAGCCGAGGGCCATCTTCGCCATCGCATTGGCGGTCGCCGGGGCGACGATGGCCAGGTCGGCTCCCCGGGCGAGCTCGACGTGTGGGACGTCGGCGCCCGAGCCGAACATCTCGGTAGCCACCGGATTGCCGCTCAGGGCGGCGAACGTCTGTCCCCCCACGAAGTGATGGGCCGACCGCGTCATTACGACCCGGACATCCGCCCCCATCTCGGCGAAGCTGCGGACGACCGCGACCACCTTGAAGGCGGCAATGCCTCCGGCCACGCAGACGAGGACCTTCTTGCCCTGCGCCATGGCGTCCGGAGGGGGCGCGCCCGCACCCATTTGCCGGAGCTACTTGATGCTGTCGGCGGTGCGCTCGTAGGCGACCTTGCCCTCGGCGATCTCCTGAAGCGAGATGGACAGCGCCTTGGGCGCCTGGTCGGGGCTTATGCCTACCTGCGGCGGAGTGTATTCGTTGACGCCTTCACCCAGCTGGCTGAAGTAGGAGTTGATCTGCCGGCTCCGCTTGGCGGCAAGGATGACGAGGGTGTACTTGGAATCGACCTTGTCGATCAACGCTTCGATCTTGGGCTCTATCACCGTGTGAGTGGTCCTTTCCTGGTCTTAGGTCCCGTCCAGTATAAGGAGTAGGCGCTCTACCGCCTTCTCTATGTCGTCGTTGACCACGATGTGGTCGTAGAGCCCCTTGTTCTTTACCTCCTCGTAGGCGGCCTTCATCCTCTTGGACAGCGATGGCGGGTCCTCCGTTCCCCGGCCGCGCAGTCGCAGGAACAGGTCGTCGAGCGAGGGGGGCTCCACGAACACGAGAACCGCCTCCGGACGAGCCCTCTTCACCGAGACCGCCCCCTGCACGTCGAGCTCGCAGATGACGTCTCGTCCCTGCGCCAGGGCGCGGTCCACAGGTCGTCTCGGCGTCCCGTAGTGGTTGCCGTAGACCACCGCCGACTCCAGCAGGTCCCCTCTCTCACGCATGGCCATGAAGTCCGGCAGCGAGACGAACCTATAGTCGATTCCGTGGCGCTCACCAGGGCGCGCCGGGCGGGTGGTGGCCGAAACCGAAAGCCACACATCGGGCCTCCGACCCGACACCCTGCGCACAACCGTTCCCTTGCCCGCTCCCGAGGGCCCGGAGACGACGAGTAGATGGGGCCCGTCAGCGCCGGGCAAGCTCACCCAACAGATGCTCCTTCTGCTTGGCGCCCAGCCCGCGCATCCTCCGGGACTCGGAGATCTCGGCGCGCTCCATCAACTTGCGGGCTCTCACCCTGCCGACCCCCGGCAGCGACTCGAGCACCGCGGAGACCCTCATCTTGCCGACCACCGCGTCGTCGGTGCGCTCGAGAAGGTCCAGGAGGCTGATCTTGCCCTTCTTCAATTGCGCTTTGAGCTCGACCCTCTTGCGCCGGGCCAGGGCCGCCTTCTCGAGAGCGTCACGTCTTTGTTCCTCAGAAAGGGGAGGTGGCAACGGCATTCGGGCATCCTCCTTGGCTCGCCGGCTCGCGGCCCCGGGATCGTCAACCGATTATGGAACGGTCGGGGCCATCGGGGAAGGGGCGAGTATAGAAGCGCCGGTAGCTCGATGCTCTTGAACATTGATGCTCGGAATCCCCCCTATGTGGGCAGGCGCCTGCTCCCGGGGTCCTCAAGCGGAGCTCCGGAACGGCACAGTGGGCAAGACGCGGCGTCCCACGAGGTCGCCTCGAGCCGGACGAGTGCCCTGAGCGGAGCCCCCAGCGACGGGGGCGAACCCGGCTCGCTGCGGTCAACCAGCGCGCCCACGCCCACCGGAACAGCCCCCGCTGCGTTCACCAGATCCACCACCTCGCGCGCCGAGCCGCCAGTCGTGACGACGTCCTCGACGACCAGGACCCGCTCACCCGGACCCAGCCGGAAGCCCCGTCTGAACACCATGCGGCCGTTTACCCGTTCGGCGAAGACGCTGCGAGCCTCGGCAGCAAGGGCGGTGGCCCATCCCAGCACCAGGGCCCCCACGGCGGGGCTGGCGACGACGTCGAAGGCGCCGTCGAAACGGGTCGCCAACGCTTGACCGCAGCGCTGGGTCGGGACCGGATTCTCGAACAGGCGGAACTTCTGAACGAAGACGTCCGAATGACGCCCGGACGAGAGCCTGAAGTGACCGTGCAGCAGCGCCCCAGTATCGGCCAGGAGGGGGCCGGGATCAAGCTCCGTCAGGCCCCCACCGCCGTCGCAAGGGCGCGCGCCGCGGCGCCGGGGTCCGCGGCCCCCGTTATGGGCCTTCCGATCACGACCAGGTCGGCGCCGTCGGCGAGCGCGGTCTCGGGCGGAAGCGTCCGCCTCTGATCTCCGGCCGACGCTCCGGGCGGACGGATCCCCGGCACGACCAGCAGGGGGCCTCCCTCCCCCCGGGAGCCGAAACGGCGCCGCAGGCCTGCGATCTCGAGGGGGGAGCACACCAGGCCCGGACACCCCGCCTCGAGCGCTAGCTCGGCAAGCCGGACCACAACCTCCTCGGTGGAGCCCGCCATCCCGAGCCCCTTCAGCGCCGGTCCGTCCAGGCTGGTCAGCACCGTCACGCCCAGTAGTTCCAGCGCCGGACCGGCTGCGTCCACCGCCGCCCGCAGCATGTCGCGGCCACCGGCGGCATGCACCGTGGTGTAGGCCACGGGAAGCCGGGCCACGGCAGCCACCGCACCGGCAACCTGCTGGGGAATGTCGTGCAGTTTGAGATCGAGGAACACCGGACGCGCCGCAGCAAGGTCCCCGAGAGGGCCGGAGCCCGATCCGACGTACGCCGACAGGCCGACCTTGAAGGCGCCCACGTTGGCCGTGGTGGCCGCCGCGACGGCCCGGTTCGTGTCCCAGTCGGGGGCATCGAGCGCCACGCATATCGGGTTTGCGGGTGGCCTCATCCTTCGAGCTTCAGACAGCCGACCAAGTCGGCGACCTCATGCACCCCGTTGCCAGCCATGTAGTCCCGGATGCCGCCGGCAACCTTCAGAACGGCGCCGGGATCGACGAAGTTGGCCGTTCCCACCGCAATCGCGGACGCGCCCGCCATGATGAGCTCGAGCGCGTCGGCGGCAGTCTGGACTCCGCCCTGACCGATGATCGGCACGTGGGGCCAGATTCGGTGCACCTCGTGGACCGCCCGGACGGCGATGGGGCGAATGGCCGGACCCGACAGCCCGCCCACGCCACCGGCGAGCTTGGGCCGCCGGCTTGCCACATCGATCGCCATTCCGAACACCGTGTTGATCAGAGACAGGCCGTCGGCGCCTGCCTCGAGCGCGCTCTCTGCAATATGCGGAATGCTCGTGACGTTGGGTGACAGCTTGGCGAACACCGGTTTGGATCTGAAAACGGCCCTGACGCCGTGCACTACCTCGGCGGTAGCAGTTGCCGAGTGCGCAAACATGTGGTTGCGGTCTTCGAGGTTGGGACAGGAGATGTTGAGCTCCACCGCGGCCGGCGAAGTCTCGGCGGCTTCGATCCTGTGCGCGACCTTGACGAACTCGTCGACACTGTTGCCCGCTATCGACGCGATGACCGTCGCGTCCTGTCCGGTCAACCACGGAAGGTCCTCGGTCAGGAAGTGCTCCACTCCCTTGTTCTGGATGCCGATCGCGTTGAGCATGCCCGAGGGCGTCTCGCACATCCGAGGCGTGGGCTTACCGCTCCACGGTGTGAGCGTCATCGACTTCACGATGACGCCTCCAAGGGATGCGAGATCCACAAACGCCGCCGCCTCACGGCCGGCGCCGAAGGTGCCGGACGCGGCCAGGACGGGATTGGCGAGCCTGAGGTTGGCCAGCGTGACGGCGAGATCTGGGGGCATCAGTTGCCGGGAGGTGCGTGCCCGGCTCCGGCGTCGGGCTGGAGCCCCGCCCTCACCGCACCCCCGCCCAGTGACAGCTCGGATTGGTCCCGGGCGACGTGCTCATGTCCGCTGGTCCAGATCACCTGCGCCCCGTTGAACACCGGGCCCTCGGTGCAAGTGCGCGCGTAGACAACGCTCCGCCCGGCGTTCGCTCCTTTGGATCGCCGTTCGCGAAGCGGCATGACACAGGTCATGCAGACCCCGTAGCCACATCCCATCAGCTCCTCGACGGCGACCTGAACGAATACTTTTTTCTCTACGCAGATCTGCGCGACGGCTGCCAGCATGGGATCGGGCCCGCAGGCATACACGACCTCGGTGCCGCACTGATCCATCGTGTCGGGCAGAACATCGGTTACGCGCCCGCTTGTGCCCGCGCTACCGTCCTCGGTCGTGAGGTTGCAAACAGACGCCATGCGCCTGAGGTCTATCGCGTTCAACAGGAGATCGGCGTTGCGCGCCCCCAATACGACATCTATCCGATGACCCTCCTTGCGCAACCTGTCGGCGAGAAAGAAAAGCGGAGCGGCCCCCACTCCACCGCCGACGAGAAGGCATTTGGCCTGCCTCTGCGGGATGGAAAAGCCAGTTCCCAGCGGTCCCATGATGTCTAACTTGTCATGAATGTGCATTGCGGCAAGCTGCCTTGTCCCGGGGCCCCGGAGATCGAACACGATCTCGATCGTGGAGGGCGCACCGCCCCGCTCGTGCACCCGGAAGACCGAGAACGGGCGTCGCAAGATGAAGTCGCGATTGGGCCCGCAGGAGACATTGATGAACTGTCCCGGTTCCACCTGTGCGCCGATCCCCGGCGCCACCAGATTCAGGGCGTGGTAGTGCTCGCCGTATTTTTTGTGGGCGAGAACACCCGCCGCGGCCACGGCGGGGCTCATGTGCCGCTCTCCAGATAACTCTGCAGTGAGCAGACTCCGTGCTCGCCCCGCGACAGCGCCTCGATTGCCTGGACTCCCGCCGCCATACCCGCCATGGTCGTTATGCACGGAACCCCGGCGCGGACGGCTGCGGTGCGTATCTCGTACCCGTCGTTGCGTGCACCACGGCCCCACGGTGTGTTGAAGATCATGTCGATGTTCCCGGCGTAGATCCTGTCGACGATGTTGGGCTCGCCCGCGACCTGGGGCTCGGAGACCTTTGCGACGCGGCGAACGTCCACACCTGCGCGCTCGAGAACGCCGGCGGTACCCCGTGTGGCCATTAGCGTGAAACCCAGCTCCTGCAGCCGTTTGGTCGGCCAGATGACGGCTCGCTTGTCGGTGTTGGCGACCGAGATGAACACCGTTCCCTTCAGGGGCAGGTGGACCCCTGCGGCGGCCTCCGCCTTTGCGAAGGCGAGCCCGAAGTCGCGGTCGATGCCCATGACCTCGCCTGTGGAGCGCATCTCCGGCCCCAGCACCACGTCCTGCCCGGGAAAGCGCTCGAACGGCAGAACTGCTTCCTTTACGGCGACGTGTCGCAGACCCTCGTGGCCGGCTCCCGCGGTCGGCAGCAAGCCTTCGTCGCGCAGATCCTGGAGCGTCGAGCCGGTCATCACACGCGCCGCAACCTTGGCGAGCGGAACTCCCGTCGCCTTGGAGATGAAGGGAACCGTCCGAGAGGCGCGCGGATTGGCCTCGATAACGTAGACGGAGTCGCCCTTGAGCGCGAACTGCACGTTGATGAGCCCCTTGATTCCCAGAGCACGGGCTATGGCCTCAGTAGCGGCCATGATCTCGGCGATCTGATCCTCGGCGAGTGTCATCGGGGGGATGACGCAGGCCGAATCCCCCGAGTGGATGCCGGCCTCCTCGATGTGCTCGAGGACGCCCCCGACGTAGAGCTCGTCCGAGTCGAACACCGCATCACAGTCGATCTCGATCGCACCCTCGAGGAACTTGTCGACCAGCACCGGCTGGTCGGGAGTCACCTCTGCGGCTTCCCCCATGTAGCGCTCGAGAGACTCTTCGTCGTAGACGATCGCCATGGCGCGCCCACCGAGGACATATGAAGGACGCACGAGCACCGGATAGCCGATCGACTTCGCAACCGCGCTCGCCTGCCGGACCGACCGGGCCATGCCCCCCGGCGGGCTGGCAAGCTGCAAGCCGGCCAGCAGCTCGCCGAACCGCTGCCTGTCCTCGGCCCTGTCGATCGCCTCGAATGAGGTGCCGAGTATGGGAACCCCGGCTTCGGTGAGCCGACCTGCCAGCTTGAGCGGACTCTGGCCGCCCAGCTGCACGATCACACCCTCCGGGCGCTCCCGGGCCACCACGTTCATCACGTCCTCGAAGGTGAGGGGCTCGAAGTAGAGGCGGTCCGAGGTGTCGTAGTCGGTGGAGACGGTCTCGGGGTTGCAGTTGACCATCACCGTCTCGTAACCCGCATCGCGCAGGGCGAAGGCCGCATGGACACAGCAGTAGTCGAACTCGATCCCCTGTCCGATGCGGTTGGGCCCCGACCCGAGTATCAGTACCCTGGGCCGAACGCCGTCTCTCACTTCGTCTTCGTCCTCGTAGGTCGAATAGTGATACGGCGTTTGCGCTTCGAACTCCGCGGCGCACGTATCGACCGTCTTGAACGTCGGCAGGACCTCCAGCCCAAGGCGCCGTGCGCGTACCTCGGGCTCGCCGCCGCCGAGCATGTGGGCGATCTGGAGGTCGGAGAAGCCGAATCGCTTGGCCGATTTCATCGTCGTAGCGTCCAGAGCGTCGACCGATCCCAGGCGTTTGATGTTGTCCTTGACCTCGACCATGTCCGCGATCTGGCCGATGAACCAGGCGTCGATGGAGGTGAGACGCGCCACCTCGGCCACACTCGCGCCTCCCGCCAGCGCGTGCTCGACGCGCGCCAGACGCGCTTCTGTGGGTTGGGCCAGGGACCGTGCCCACCCGTCTGAACCCTGCGTGTCCTCCCCGGTGACCTCCGGTTCCTGCTTCTCGAGTGAACGCCACCCCTTTTGGAGCGCTTCCGGAAAGGTCCGCCCTATCGCCATGACCTCCCCCAGCGACTTCATCTGGGTGGTGAGCTCGGGCGGCGCGCCGGGAAACTTCTCGAAGCTCCAGCGTGGGATCTTGACGACCACGTAGTCGATCGAGGGCTCAAAAGAAGCCGGCGTCTTCATCGTGATGTCGTTGGGAATCTCGTCGAGTGTGAAGCCCACCGCGAGTTTTGCTGCAATCTTGGCGATGGGAAAGCCCGTGGCCTTCGACGCAAGTGCGCTCGAACGGGACACTCGGGGGTTCATCTCGATGACCACGCGCCGCCCGGAGACGGGATCGACTGCGAACTGAACATTCGAGCCGCCCGTTGCGACGCCGATAGCGCGCATTACCCGCGCCCCGTCATCGCGCATCGCCTGGTACTCGAGGTCGGTCAAGGTCAGCGCAGGCGCGACCGTAATCGAGTCGCCGGTATGCACGCCCATCGGGTCCACGTTCTCTATAGAGCACACGACCACGACGTTGTCGTGCACATCGCGCATGAGCTCGAGCTCGAACTCCTTCCATCCCACGAGGAACTCCTCGATGAGGACTTCGCCGATTCCCGAAAGCCGGATGCCGTGATCGGCCGCTCGCTTCAGCTCGCCGGCGTCGTGGACCACGCCGGAGCCGCCTCCGCCGAGCACATAGGAGCCACGGACGACCAGCGGGTAGCCGAGCTCGGAACCGACATCGAGCGCCTCCTCGACGGAATGGGCGAACGAGGAACGGGGGATGTCCAAGCCCGCCGCGGCCATGGTGTCCCGGAACCGGCGGCGGTCCTCGGCGCGCCCTATTGATTCCTCGGTGGCGCCGATGAGCTCGACCCCGTAGGCCTCCAGAACCCCTGCGGAGGCGAGCTCCATCGCCACGTTGAGCCCCGTCTGCCCTCCCATGGTCGGAAGGCAGGCGTCGGGCCGCTCGCGTGCGATGACCCCCTCGACGTACTCCGAGGTGATGGGCTCGATGTAGGTCGCGTCGGCCAGCTCGGGGTCGGTCATGATCGTCGCCGGATTCGAGTTGACGAGCACCACCCGGTACCCCTCGGCGCGCAGCACCTTGCACGCCTGGGCCCCCGAGTAATCGAACTCACACGCCTGGCCGATGACTATCGGGCCCGACCCGATCACGAGGATGGTGTGCAGGTCGGTGCGCGCCGGCATCAGTCCGCCCGCTCTTGGGCCGAGTGGGTGGTGAGGGTACATTCACACCTCTCACCCGCTCGGCGGGCTATCTCCGGTTCGCGCCCCGGGCGGTGGCTTTGCGCCCCATGCGCGCCCGCTTCTTGCGTTGACGGTCCTTTTTCCAGCGGACCAGCTTGCGGTCTCCTCGGCCCATGGATCATCCTCTCTGCAGCTCGAGCTCGGCGGGCTCGAACCCCTCGATCAGGTCGCGGAACCTCGTGAAGAGGTAGCGCGAGTCGTGCGGACCAGGCCCGGCTTCCGGGTGGTACTGGACACTGTAGGCGAGGCCGGGTATCTCGAGGCCCTCGACCGTGCCGTCGTTCAGGTTGACGTGCGTGAGGCGCGCCGGGGTGGCGTCGAGCGACGCCGCGTCGACTGCGAAGCCGTGATTCTGCGAGGTGATCTCGATCGGCCCGCCGTCGGCGCGCCCGACCGGGTGATTCGCGCCACGGTGGCCGAAGGGAAGCTTGAACGTCCGGGCCCCCAGAGCGAGGCCCAGTATCTGGTGGCCCAGGCACACCCCGAAGATCGGGAGGCGGCCCAGCAGCGCCCGCACGGTCTCGACCCCGTAGGCCACCGGCTCGGGGTCCCCCGGCCCGTTGGACAGGAACACTCCCTCGTAACCCCCGTCCAGGACGGCCTCGGCCGTCGTGGTTCCGGGGACGACGGTGATCTCGCACCCGGCCGCCGCCAGAAGCTCCGCCTGATTGCGCTTCATACCGAAGTCAAACGCGGCAATCTCGGGCCGTCGTCCGGCCCGTGGGGTGACCGGGAAGCTTTCGGCGCGCAGGCGCGCCTCGCCGGGTCCGCCCGGGTCGCTCGATCGCCAACGGTACGAGCGCCGGGTGCCGGCCTCCCGCGCCAGGTCGACGCCGATGAGGCTCCGGGACCCCCGCGCGAGGTCCACGAGATCGTCCGGGTCGGTGATCTCACTCGAGACGGCGCCCCGCATGGCGCCCTTGGTCCGCAGATGCCTCGTCAGCCGGCGGGTGTCGATCTCGGTGAGGCCCGGCACCCCGTGCCCCTCGAGATACCCCTCGAGCGACCCCTTGGACCGCCACGACGACGGCCGGTCGCTGAGGCTTCTCGTGATGAAGCCCGCCGCCCAGGGCCGGTGGGATTGGTCGTCGGTGGCGTTGACTCCGGTATTTCCGATGTGGGGCGCAGTCATCGCCACGATCTGCCCGTGATAGGAGGGATCGGTCAGCACCTCCTGGTAACCGGCCATCGAGGTGTTGAAGCAGACCTCGCCCGTGGCCGTGCCGGGGGCGCCGAACGCCGCGCCGGCCCACACGGCGCCGTCCTCGAGGGCGAGAAGCCCTGCCGGGCGCATCCCGGTCACCGTGCGATCAGCCCGGCCAGCTCGTCCCCGGCGGCGACCTCGCCGTCCACCACCGTCGGGCGCCCGCCGAACAGGGTGTGCAGGACGCGCCCCTGAAGCGGCCGGCCCGCGAGGGGCGTGTTGCCCGACTTGGAATGGAACGCGGCCGGGTCGACCTCCCACGGTGCGGCCGGGTCAAACACGACCAGGTTGGCCGGCGCGCCGGGCTCGATCGGACCGCCGTGGTCGTCCAACCCCAGCAGGCGCGCCGGCGCGGTCGACAGGCGATCCAGCGCCTCCGCCAGGCCGAGGTGACCCGGCTCGACCAGCTCGGTCAGCGTGAGCCCCAGGGCCAGCTCGAGCCCCACCATGCCCGGCGGGGCGAAGGTGAGCTCCTGGTCCTTCTCCTCGAGGGCGTGGGGCGCATGATCGGTCGCCACCGCGTCCAGGGTTCCGTCCGCCAGACCGGCGATGACGGCCCGGCGATCGGACTCGGTCCTCAGCGGGGGCTGGACCTTGGCGTTCGGGTCGTAGCCCTCGAGCGCCGCGTCGGTGAGGGTGAAATGGTGCGGGGTCGCCTCGGCGCTTATCCGGATCCCCTCGGCCTTGGCCCGCCGCACGAGATCGACCGTACGGGCGCACGAGACGTGCAGGAGGTGCAGCCGGCACCCGGTGAGCCGGGCCAGCGCTATGTCCCGCGCCGCCATCAGCTCCTCGGCCTCCGATGGGATGCCCCTCAGCCCGAGAACGGCCGAGCGCTCGCCCTCGTGCATCTGCCCGCCTGCCGCCAGCGACTCGTCTTCGCAGTGCTCGGCGTAGATCCCGTCGAAACCCGCGATGTACTCCATGGCACGACGCGCGAACAACGAGCTCTGCACCCCGTGCCCGTCGTCGGTGAACATCCGCACCCGCGCGGCCGAGCGCGACATCTCGCCGATGTCGGCGAGCCGGAGCCCCTGCTGGCCGCGGCTGATCGCCCCCGCGGGAATTACGTCCACGAGCCCGACGGCGCGCCCGGCGGCCCAGACCTTCTCGACTATCGCGGCGCTGTCGGCCACGGGGTCGGTGTTGGGCATGGCGCAGACCGCGGTATAGCCCCCTGCGGCCGCCGCCCTCGACGCGGATGCGATCGTCTCTTCGTCCTCGCGGCCGGGCTCGCGCAGGTGACAGTGGAGATCGACCAACCCGGGGGCGACCACCGCGCCCTGCGCCTCGAGCACCTCGGCGCCGGACGCTTTCAGGCCGCCGCCCACATCGGAGACGAACCCGTCGCGCACCAGAACATCGGCGCGCCGGTCGGTTCCGGCCGCCGGATCGACGACGCGCCCGCCCCTGATCAGGTACGCGCTCACGCGGCGGCCTCATGATTCGGCGCGCCGAGCATCAGGTAGAGAAGGCTCATCCGCACCGCAAGCCCGTTCGCAACCTGGTTCAGGACTATCGAGCGCGGCGACTCGGACACGTCTGCACCGATCTCGACACCGCGGTTCATGGGGCCCGGGTGCATGACGAGGGAGTGCTCCGGCATCATCTTCATCCGCCGGGCGTCCAGCCCCCACAGCGCCGCATACTCACGCAGGCTCGGGAACAGCTGCTCGCTCTGGCGTTCCTGCTGCACGCGCAGCAGATAGCAGACATCGGTGTCGGGCAGGATGCGTTCGATGTCGTAGGAGACCTCGGCCCCCCATGCCGCCACCTGAGGAGGAATCAATGTCGGCGGGCCCGACACGGTCACCTCGGCGCCCATAGTGATCAAACCCTTGATGTTCGAGCGAGCAACGCGCGAGTGCATGATGTCGCCCACGATTGCAACCTTGAGCCCGTTGAAGTCCTTGAAGTGCTCGCGCATTGAAAAGAGATCGAGAAGCGCCTGGGTTGGATGCTCGTGCGCTCCGTCTCCGGCGTTGATAACGCTGGCCTTCGCCCAGTTCGACAGCTGATGTGGCGCGCCGGACGATCCGTGGCGCACGACAATCGCGTCGACCCCCATCGCTTCGAGCGTCCATGCGGTGTCCTTGAACGACTCGCCCTTGGAGACGCTCGATTTTGCGTCCGCCGAGAAGTTGATGACGTCGGCTGACAGGCGCTTGGCGGCAAGCTCGAACGAGATGCGGGTGCGCGTGGAGGCCTCGTAGAAGAGGTTGCATACGGTTCGGCCTCGCAGCGTGGGGAGCTTCTTCATCGGGCGATCGGTGACCTGCCGAAGCGATTCGGCAGTGTCGAGAATCTGTGTGATGTCGTCGGCGGAGAGCTGATCCATGGACAGCAGGTGCTTGATCATGCGATGCCCCACTCCCGCGTGAGCAACCGACCCGGATATGCGCAATTCGCTGCGCGCTCGACCTCGTGCGTCATGAGTAACCTCCGATCACGACGGCATCCTCTCCGTCAACTTCCTGGACATGCACCCTGACGACCTCGTCCGCCGACGTGGGCAGGTTCTTTCCTACGTGGTCCGGGCGGATGGGGAGCTCGCGGTGGCCGCGGTCGACCAGCACTGCAAGCCTGATGGCGCGCGGCCGGCCCAGATCGAGAATCGCATCGAACGCCGCGCGAATGGTGCGCCCGGTATAGAGGACGTCATCGACAAGGACCACCACGAGCCCGTCCACGTCGACGGGAATGGTCGTGGCCTCGAGCCGGCGGGGCCCCCGAAGCGCGACATCGTCGCGGTAGAGGCTCACGTCCAGAGCCCCCGAGGGAAGGTCGGCGCCTTCGAACGAGGCGATCGAAGCGGCGATCCGCTCGGCGAGCGGCGCTCCGCGGGTCCTTATGCCGACGAGCACGAGGTCGTCCGTCCCCCGGTTCGTTTCGACTATCTCGTGCGCCACCCGCACGAGGGCGCGTCGGATGTCGTCCGGGCCCAAGACGTGCGCCTTGACGCTGAAGCGGGAGGCGGTCTCGGCCACTAAGAAACGCCCACCCGGAGGGGGCAGGCGCGCGTTTGGGCTCGCAGCATTCGTCACTCCCTTTCCGGCCTCACAGGGCCGAGTTAAAGGTCCGTCCGCACGACGTTACACCACCGGCCGCCCCGGACCGGGGGCTTTGGGATGTTCATTCGAGGAATTACGCATCGGGTTCGGCTCCGCGCCCGAGGCGACATGCACGAGCACAGCGATATCGACCTGATGGTCATTCAGGATCAGGTGGAGACCCGCCGCCGCGACATGGCGCGCGCCTATCACGCCCTGCTGGGACTGGAGGCGCCGATCGATGTGCTCGTCTACTCACACAAGGAGGTCGAGGATTACGGTGATGGCATCGGTCACGTAATCAACGACGCGCTAATCGACGGCAGGGTCGTTTATGACGCCGCATGATGTCGCCGGTTTGCCGAAGTGGGGATGCTTACTCCCTTCGCGGTTCAAATTCCGCTACCCGGACGTAGAGCCCCCCGAGGCACTGGACCGACAGGCCTCCATCGCCTTGATGGACGAGATCCTGACCTGGACGCAAGCACTCCTCGACGCGACCCCACCGGACACCAGCACCTGACGAGCTTGTGCCGCCGACAATTGCCGCCGTCGTTGGGGCCCGTGGAAGGGGCGCAGCGTCCAACCAAACCAGGGTGGCGGCGGAGAGTAGGAGCGTGGCGGCGAGGACGCTGTGGGCGAAACGCAGAGGCGGTGCCGAAGCATTCTTGTCACAGGTCCTCGCTAGTATCGAACACATGTTCGAGAAGGTAGTCGAAGCCATCCATCTCCTCAAGGCGGCGGTCGCAGAGCTCGATCCCGACGTGCTCGAGGGGACCCAAGCGGCGAAGCTGGTCGAGGTCTTCGCCGAGGCCGAGCGCCTCGGGGCTGCGGGCAAGGGGCTGGCAGCGCGCCGGGTCGCCGACTCGGGCGCGTGGAGGGCCTCCGGAGAGCGCAGTGCAGCGCACTGGATGGCCGCGGCCACGGGCACCTCGGTCGGCTCGGCGGTGGGTCTGCTCGAGACCGCAGCCCGCCTCGGAGAGCTTCCGGGCACCGACGCGGCGGTTCGCACCGGCGCCCTGTCCGAGGCCCAGACCAAAGAGGTCGCCGCGGCGGCGGCCGCCGATCCGGCAGCGGAGAAAGAGCTGCTGGAGTGCGCAGACAGGGACAGCCTCACCGCACTGCGGGAGCGCGCGGCCAAGGTGAGGGCGGCGGCTGTCTCAGACGAGGCCGAGCGTTATGAGCTCGTCCACAAGCGCCGTTGGTTGCGCCACTGGAGCGATCCCGACGGCGCCTTCCGGCTCGACGCCCGGTTGACCCCCGACGCCGGTACGGCCGTGCTGGCGGCGTTGGAGCCTTCAAGGGAGCGACTGTTGGCCGAGGCGAGGGCGGCGGGCCGGCGGGAGCCCCACGAGGCCTACGCGGCGGACGCCCTGGTCGCAGTGGCCGGCCACGTCAGGGACTGTGACACAGAGCCGGAGCGCACCGGGCCCGGCGCGCTGGTCCACGTTCTGGTCGACCATAAGGCGCTCACCCGGGGCCACGTCGAGGGCGCCGAGAGCTGTGAGATCGCAGGGGTCGGGCCGATCCCTGCCGCCACCGCCCGGGCGCTCGCATCCGATTCGATCCTGTCGGTCCTGGTCACTGACGGGACCGACATCAAGACGGTGTCTCACCCGGGTCGCACGATCCCGGCCCGGCTGCGTACCGCGCTTTTGGCCCGCGACCGCAAATGCGTGGTCCCCGGGATGTGACACCCGCCACCATCTCCAGATCGATCACATCCTGCCGCGAGCACAAGAAGGCCCGACGCGTCTCGACAACCTTGCACGCCTGTGCACCTACCACCACCACCTCAAGACCGTCCGGGGCTACCGTCTCGGTGGCCGGCCCGGGTCGTGGGAGTGGCATCCGCCTGGGGGGCGCACGCCGCGCGGGCGCGATCCCACCGAAGCTGGTTGCGCAGAGACGGATCAGAGAATACATACTAGAGAAGATGAGTCAGGTACAAGCCACGATCGCGCATCACGACTTCGTTCTCGAGCGCCGGGCAATCGAGCGCACGGTGAGCCGCGTGCTTCCCGAGCCCTTGAC
>JALZIQ010000096.1 GCA_030860205.1 Actinomycetota bacterium
ACCTCGATCTCCTCCACGTCGGCCATCATCGCGGGGATGACCACCGACGTCGCCGACGTGGGTCGTCTCCGTTGAGAACAACGGATCCCTCAGATCGTGCAGGGTGGGTCAAAGAAAAGTCAAAAAAACTCCCTGCAACTCTCTGTTCAAGCACGGCGTCATCTGGCCCACACTGACCCCTCGTAAATACGTCCTGACCTGCACCAACCGTACTGATTTGGTCATTCATGATCCTCACCGTCCGGACGGGGCCGCACATCTGATAAGGGTGAGGTCGATGGTTCAAATCCATCTGGGCCCACTACGGAAAGCCGCTGGTCACATGGGGTTTGGCATGCCGGGCTCTCACATGCAATCGAACTCCAGGTCAGCACGAAGTCAGCACAGCTGCAGACCGGAGGACGCAAGCTAATCGTTGGCAGTGCTCCCCATGACTCGATGCGGGGCGGAGCGGGGTTCGCGGGCGCCGGCGGTGAAGCCGCTGTCGAGGGTCTGGCGAGCTTCGGGTTCTGGCAGTCCGATCGTCACGGCCGCGTTCAGAAGTTCGACCCGGGCGTGGCGTTCGTCGAGCTCGCCGCTGGCGACAACCTGACCTACGGCGAAGGCCGCCCGATTGAGGGAGTGGTTTCGCGTCCCGGACGTTGCCGATCGCAGCTGCTCTAACTCCCCCTGCAGCACGGCAAGTCCGTAGGCGCTGCCGCTGCCTTCGTAGTCGGCGGGACCGGCGGCGAGGCCCGCCAGGGGAGCGCGCTCGGGCTCTTCGATCCAGTCGGGGAGCTCCGCTAGCGCCTGGTTGGCGTCCACCCACAGGACTTCCCGGAGGAGATGTGATCACTCGGCGGAGCCACCACGTAACCGCCTTCGGCGCGGACGTCGATGCCGGGGAGCGCTTCCTCGAGCCCGGGGAGGCGACCCGTGGTGTTGGGCAGAGTGCGCTCGGGATGGCGGAAGTAGAGATGCAGGCCACCTCCGCCGGTGCGGGCCGTGAGTGTGGGCGTAAGTTGCTGGCGCAGCTCTTCCAGGCGTTGCAGTGAGGCTTCGGCCTTGGGCAGATCCACGTCGATCACGATGAGGCCGGAGTCAGGACCGGTCGCGATGCCGATGTTGGCATGGGGCCAGCGGTGCCACCAACTCTGAATCTTTGTTGTATCCGTCGTTCCTTCGTAGAGACCGCGTCGGACGAGCGGGTGCTTACCCGGGCTCGAGCACTCGTCGCGTTTACAGGTGCAGGCACCATCGGCGATCCCTTGCAGGGGGAACACGCGCCAGCCGCGATGCGCGTAGCCGAGGGCCGCGCTCAGAGCTTCAGTCAAGAACGACCTCCCAGGAGGTTGAGGAGCATTTCCTACCGCACCTCGTCGCTCAGTGCGGTGGCGCGCAGGCTTTCGTGAAGCCGTGCGATCGCCTCGGCTTCTTCGAGGGTGCCAGCGGCTCCGATCAGCTTGCAGACGTCACACTCGAGCTCGTAGGAGTTCTCGGTGACGTCCGACTCGCCCGGCGGGTACCAGACCGTGACGGTGTGCTTCGGGGTCTCCCAGGTCCCGAGGTCGATGGAGTCCCACTCTTCGGCGGAGAAGAGAGCCTCGTAACCGATCGTTTCTTCCACGTCTGCCTCCCTGTTGGTCGACGGCTTTCGCCGTGCCGTGGGAGCACCGGGTTGAGTGGAGGCGTCAAGGGAACCGCCCGGAGGGCGGCGGCGAGGATAAGGAGCGTCAGCGGTACCGGAGCCGCCTTGACGCCGGAGCGGCCGGTGCTACAAGTGAAGGGGCCGTCGACCGGGAGGCTGTGGAAGGTCGGTTAGGTAGCGGTCGCAGCGAGGTCTGGGGAGTCCGGAGCAAGTCAGGTTCACTAAATATGGCTGGTGCTTTTGATCTACAGGTTCTTAGAGCCTAGCTAGCACGCCACGATGAGAAACCGTGAATTGAAGATCCTTCTCTTGGTCACGCTTCGGGATCGTTCGCGACACCCACCGTGACAAGCTCGGAATCAAACGCTCCCGCAAGATGACGCTCGATAATCATGGCTGCCTCATCAGAGTCGGTCGCGTCAATGAAGACTTTGACAGTGACCATGAACCGCCGGACCTCCATCACGCCACCTCCTTGAGTGCGACGCACTGGCGGTGATCGACCAGCACACCGATGAAGTTCCAGTAGTCGCAGTGCGATGCGATTTCGTAATCGAGGTCGAAACGATGGTCACGAACCGTCACCCTGTAATCAATCGGCCCCCAGCCCCCGATGTCTGTAACGGTGACGTGTTCGTAATCGTCGAGCGACTCCGCGAACCGGATCGCCTCTTGCTCGAGTAGTGCCATTGGCCCCTCCTTCTTGTCGACGGCTTTCGTCGGAAGGAGCGCCGGGCATCAGCAAGGGGTCAAGGGTGGCGAAGCCATCACGCAGTGACGCGAGTACCAGAGCTATAGCGAGGAACGGAGCGCCCTTGACGCCGCAGCGGCCGGCGCTAGACGTAAAGCCAGCCGTCGACCGGGGGGGCTGCCCCGGAAGAGCGACAATCAAGGCATGGATATAGAGACGCTTCGAGCCGTCAAGTCGTCGGCAGTTGCTGAGTTACAGGCATTGGCGAAAACGGTCGACGCACGCCGAAGCTCTACCGCAGGTCCTTACGCCTTCTTCGCGCACAATGCTCATGCACTGGAAGGACTGGAGGACATCGACAGGATACTCACCCGACTGTTCGACGGCCGAAGCAAGTTGACGCGACTCTCCTTTGACGAGGATGCACTGCAGGCACAGCTGGGGCACAACAACCCGATTCCCGAAGAGATGCAACGCCTCCTCCGAGAACAGCATGAGCTGACTGGCTACATGAAGATGGACTTGGAGTCTCTCTATGTGTTCGGTGGGGTTCTGTTGGATCAGTGGGCCATGCAGATGATCTACCTTGCCGGACTCATGAATCGATCCCGTAGGCAGAAGCCATTCGTGGGCTTGGTTGAAGTGTTGGAGAGCGAAGAGCAACCGCTTCTCGACCCAGTGCGCGACGCAGTCCTAAGAACTGCTAGATGGCTTTATTGGCAACTGCGTTTTTATAGAAACCGCTTCATCATCCACTCAAACCGACCCTGGCAGCGTGGCACGACGCGTAGCCTTCAGGGAACCGACTTCAATCTCTTCACTCCTTCGCCACCCGGATGGCTGAGCGACGTGGAGGAGGAGGAGATCAACCAAGAGGTGTACTCGTACCTTCCCTTGGCCCCCAAGGCGATACGTGACGCCCCAGACGATTATTGGCAGAAGAAATCTGCCAGGGCTCTGCTTGGAGTTCTCTTCAACCAGATCAGCGACATCGAGGATGCCGAGAAGAGGAAACGCATCGCCCATCTATTCGGACGAGTCGGAGGTTCGCTGCCCACCTTTCAAACCGTCGCGGCGAATCTCCTATCACTCGTTCGTGATGGCACGGCCGCAATGAATTCCGTTGCCGGTCAAGTTCCGAGCGATGTGGATCTAGGTGCTCCCGCGGGACGATTGACCTCCGCACCAAAGACTCTTAGCGCGCTAGGAGCCCGGCCGAAGCCGGGCTCCGAACGTGCCGGGTGGGGAAGGATACCCGGCGACCGCCGCAGGGGCCCGGGAACTTGTTCGGTCAACGCCCGATACGGCCCGTTTCGTAAGTCCACATGGCGATCTCGACACGATTCCGCGCATTCAGCTTTCGCATGAGACTGGCCACATGTGTCTTCACGGTACTGATGCTGATGAACAGTTCATTGGAGATCTCTTCATTGGTCCGCCCCTTCGCCACCGCGAGCAGAATCTCTTCCTCTCGGTCGGTCAAGAGCTCGACAGGTTGCAGCGGCGGCTCGCTTGCGGGAGTGCGAGAAAAAGTGGAGAGCAGCCGAGCTGTGATGCTCGGAGCGATGAGTGCGTCACCCTCGGCGGCAGCATGGACCGCCTGATAGAGCAGGTCGGGTCCTGCGTCCTTTAACAGGAACCCGCGGGCGCCAGCCTTCAACGCCCCGTACACGTACTCGTCAAGGTCGAAGGTCGTGATCACGACGACCGCCAGCGGCTCGGCCACGTCAGGCCCGGCGATCTGACGGGTCGCTTCGATGCCGTCCATCTGGGGCATGCGTATATCGAACAGACAGACGTCGGGGCGGAGCTCCCGCGCGAGTGTCACCGCTTCCCTGCCGTTCGCCGCCTCGCCCACGACGTCGATGTCCGACTGCGCCTCGAGGATCATGGTCAACCCCGCCCGCACGATGTCTTGGTCGTCCGCGATGAGGACTCGGATGGTCATGCCTTTGCGCCTCCTTTAGGCAACACGGCCTCGACCGTCCAGCCCCTCCCTGAGGACGGCCCGGCCCGAAGCGTGCCGCCGAGCAGCGTTGCGCGTTCCGCCATGCCCACCAGGCCGTAGCCCGACGAAGCCTGAGCTGCTGGGACGGGGTGGCCATCATCGCGGACGATCAGGTGGACCTCCTTAGCGTCACCTACGACCTCGATGCCGATCGACGTCGCCCCGCGTGCATGGCGGCCAGCATTGGTAACCGACTCTTGAGCGATCCGATACAGAGCGGCCTCCACAGCCGGATTGAGGTCATCCAGTTCACCCGACAGCTGTACATCAACCCTCGGCGGACCCACGGCCTCGCGCGCTAGATGTTCAAGATCGGCCAAACTCGGTTGTGGAGCGAGGTCCGCCTTTACCCCATCCCGCAAGAGGCTCACCATGGCGCGCATCTCCGCAAGAGTGCGCGAGGCCGCTTCCTCGATAGTGTCGAGCGTCCTCAACGCCCGTTCGGGGTCCGAGACCGCCAGCGTGCGCCCTGCCTGGGCCTGTATGGCGATGGCCGAGACGTGATGGCCCACCGTGTCGTGAAGCTCCCGGGCGAGCTGATTGCGCTGGCGAAGCTTCGCCTGCTCGATGTCACGGGTTCGCGACTTCGCGTGGAAACGGATCGATGCGCCGAGCGCGGCGGAGAACAGGAAGAACCCGTACCCGGCCACCATCTCCCCCACGTCGATCGGTTCCGCGATGTGGGTGACGACCAGCCAGACCAGGATGGCCCCGAGCCCGATCCCGGCCTCGCGGCCCGCACCCCAGCGGAACAACGAGTACGGCAGGACGAGGATGCCCGCGACGCTCCACAACAGCCCCTCCTCGACGCCGGCGAAGATCCTCGCCACGTCGAACGCCAAGAAAATGCCGAACGCGGCCATGGCCGCAGCGAAGGGATGAGTGCGTCGCCACAGCAGCGGGAGCAGCACTGCGACGGTGACGACGACCGCGACTGGGCGCCATACCAGGTCGGTCTCAGGGCCGTACTTGAAATACGTGCCGTCCTCGCGGAGCAGGACTTCGAACACCGACCAAGCCAGTAGCCCCCCAACAAGAACCCAGTCGCGCCAGACACGCGCCGGCGCTCCCGGGGGACGAGGTTCGGCCCAAAGGGCTCGCAGAACGTTTCCCACCATCCCGTCAGCCTAGAGAAGTTAGGCACTATGTCGATCGGCCGAAAGTATGAGATTCGCCTAGTTCCCCGGTACGGCACAAGTCGAGCCTGCTGACCGATGCGCCCGCGCGGCCCTCCCGTCATCGTGAGGCCATGTCATCGGTCGATCAGGAGGGATTGCACATGAACGCGAGAACGACGCTCGAACAGTCCAAGGTGAATGTGAGGATCAAGATCTCGTCGCTCTGGGCGGCGATGTTGTTCGTCTTCGCATACGTCGACCTCTTTAGCCTCTACCGGCCCGATTTCCGGGCTGACATCGAGGCCGGAAAGATCGCTGGGTTCACTATCAACCAGGCGTTCCTCTTGGGGACCACCGTCTATATCGTCATCCCGAGTCTCATGGTGTTCTTGGCACTCGTCCTAAGACCAAGGGTCAGCCGAATCGCCAACATCGTGCTGGCCTTCCTGTACGCGCTCACGATCATCGCTGGCGCGATCGGCGAGTGGAACTACTACATCCTCGGCAGCGCCATCGAGGTAGCACTACTCGCGGCGATCGTGTACTACGCATGGACCTGGCCGAAGAACTCTGAGGCCGCCCGCTTCCGTTGACATCGCTCTTCTAGGCGGCGGCTGCCCCATGGGGTAGAAG
>JALZIQ010000064.1 GCA_030860205.1 Actinomycetota bacterium
GGGAGCAGCCTCGCGGCCAGAAAAGGAGCGATCCGGTGGAGATGAGATTTCCCGATGGGTTTCTGTGGGGAGCGGCCACGGCCGCATATCAGGTCGAGGGGGCGGTGGTTGAAGACGGTCGCGGGACGTCCATCTGGGACACCTTCAGCCACACGCCGGGCAAGACGTGGCACGGAGACACCGGAGATATCGCCGACGACCAGTACCATCGGCTCGACGACGACCTGGACCTCCTGGCCGAGCTGGGCCTGCGCGCATACCGGTTCTCGGTTGCCTGGCCGAGGGTCCAACCAGAGGGCAGCGGCCCGGCGAACCAGGCGGGCCTAGACTATTACCGCCGCCTCGTGGACGGCCTCAACCGGCGGGCGATCACTCCATGCCTGACCCTCTATCACTGGGATCTGCCTCAAGCCTTGCAGGATGCGGGAGGATGGCCGGACCGCGACATCGTCGGACGCTTTACCGACTATGCCGGCATCGTGTACGGGGCGCTGGGGGACCAGGTGCCCATGTGGCTCACCCTGAACGAACCATGGGTGTCGGCGTGGATGGGTTACGGCACCGGCAGGCATGCCCCGGGCATCGCCGACGAGGCGCAGGCACTGGCCGCCACGCATCATCTTCTGCTCGCTCACGGCAGCGCCATCGAAGCCATGCGCTCGATCGGTTCGGATGCCGCCAAGCTGGGCATCACGCTCAATCTCACGCCGGCCCGCGCCGCAAGTGACGATCCGGCCGATGCCGGGGCGGCCGCCCGGGTTGACGGCAACGCCAACCGCCTGTTTCTCGACCCCATCTTTACCGGCCGCTACCCGCAGGACATGATCGAGCACTACAGACCGGTGAGCGACTTCTCGTTCGTCCATGACGGCGATCTCGACACCATCTCGACCGAAATCGATTGGCTCGGCGTGAACTACTACTTCGGCAGCCGCGTTGAGGCGGACCCGAGCGACCCGGACCGGGGCTTTGTCGTACTGCCTCCCGAGGGGGACACGACGGCTATGGGATGGTCCATCGAGCCCGCGGCGATGACCGCTTTGCTGGAGCGCCTCGACTCGGAGTACACCAAGCTGCCGATCTACATCACCGAAAACGGCGCCGCCTTCTATGACTACGTCGATCCCGAGGGCGGAGTTGACGACTGGGAGCGAGTGGAGTTCCTGGACGCGCATTTCCGGGCTGCTCATGCGGCCATCGAGCACGGCGTCGACCTGCGCGGGTACTTCGTCTGGTCCTTCCTCGATAATTTCGAATGGTCGTTGGGGTACTCGAAGCGCTTTGGCCTCGTGTTCGTCGACTACGGCACGCAAACCCGCACCCCCAAGCAAAGCGCCCGCTGGTACGCCGACGTTGTCAAGCGCAATGCGGTAGGAGGGAGTGGGGCTTGAGCTTGACGACCGAGCAACGGTTGCATCGGCTGCAGATGCGCACGGAGGAGCTGGCCTTCTGGCGCGATCGCGCCCATGTGAGTCTGGACGAATGGAGCTTCAACGGCGAGCCGCTGGCGCTCGGCGCGCCGTGGCCCAAGCTCGAAGGCGTGTCCTTCTTCGAGCATCCGGAGGTGCAGGCGCCCGGCGAGTGGCCCGTGAGTGAAGCCCGCCTCGACCTCGACCTCGGCGGCGAGGGTCTAATCGTTATCGCCTACGGGGATGGCGGAGAAGAGTCCTTCGGCCTCGATCCGTATCACGGGCGGTATCCGGTCAAGGAAGCCTCCTTTTCGGTGTCGTGCGAGGCGGTGGCGCGCCTGCCCTTCGGAGTTCCCAACCGTGGTGCGCGGCTGGCGCGCGCCGCGATGGTATGGGCCGACGCCGCGCTCGAGCGCCTCGAACGGACCCTGTTGCTCCTGCAAGAGGCGGCCCGGGTGTTGGGGCCGGGCGAGGGCGTTCCGTTGCTGCTCGATTGCGCCGAACGCGCCTTTGCCTCCATCGAGTGGCCCACCGACACGCCCGAGTACCTCGCCCGAAGCGCTCAAAGCCGGCAGATGCTCGAGATCTGGGAGCCCCCGCCCGACCTGGAG
>JALZIQ010000099.1 GCA_030860205.1 Actinomycetota bacterium
GCGCAGACGCTCCCACAGCTCGATCCGCACCGAGCGGCCGTACAGATCCCCGCTGAAGCCGACGAGGTACGCCTCCAACCGTGGACGGACCGGCCCTGCAGACGCGAACGTCGGGTTGATCCCGACATTGACCGCTGCCGTGAACCAGGCGCCATCGGTCCCTGCTCTGCCGGCATATACGCCGGTCGGCGGCTGCGCCAGCGCCGGGTCCATCTCGACGTTCGCAGTCGGGTACCCAAGCCATGTCCCCCGACGGTCACCCCGCAGCACGACGCCGTCCAGGTCCCACGGCCGGCCGAGAAGCCGTCTCGCTCCCGCAAGATCACCGGCTGCGATGGCCACTCGCACGCGCGTGCTCGAGACCGGCGAACCCCCGACCTCGAGCAGGTCCCCTGCATCTACCCTGAAGCCCTGGCACTCCCCCAGCCTCTTCAGGAGCGCGGTGTCCCCGGCCGCCCGGTGACCGAACCTGAAACCCCGGCCCACCCCTACGGCGCGCGCACCGAGGCCCTCCACGAGGACCTCGGTCACGAAACGCTCCGGGGTCCACGCTCTGAACGACTCGTCGAAAGCTAGCACCACGAGCCTGTCCAGTCCCAACTCGGCCAGGAGCTCCTGCTTACGGGCCAAGGGGGTGATGAGGGCCGGCACCTTGGCCGGGGCGAGCGTCTGGGTGGGATGCCGGTCCCAGGTCACGCACGCGGACACCCATCCGCCTGAGCGGGCGCGGCCGACCGCCGCCTCTATCAACCTCCGGTGCCCGAGATGGACCCCGTCGAAGGTCCCGATGACCACGGAGGTGCCCTTCGATCCGAGGTCCTCGGCCCGTAGTGCCTCGAGGCCGTGGATGGTGTTCACGCAGAGACGACCCGCTCGGGGGCCAGGGTGTCGGCGCGCCGCCGATAGACGCCCAGAAGCTCGCCGTCCGAGACCACCGCGACGGGCTCGTCCCCCGGCTCCCACTCTTCTTGCCCCGCCCGGATGAGTGCGAGCGGGAGCGGCCGGCCGTGGGCCACCATCTCTCGCCCGGCATCATCCACCTCGACCCGCCTGAGCCCTCTTACGGCTTCCACGAGAGACCGCAGGTGGCGGGCGTCGATCCGGTCGAGGGGCACGGAGTCCGCCAGCGTGAACCCACCGGCCTCGGTGCGCCGCAGCGCCCGGAGATGGGCGCCGCAACCGAGTTGCGCTCCCAGGTCGTGCACCAGGGTCCGCACGTAAGTGCCCGCCGAACAGCCCACGTCGAGCGTCGCCTCGGGGTGCCGGCCGGGCTGCCACCCGGCCAAGCCAAGCGTGTAGACGTGGATCTGCCGTGCCTGGCGCTCGACCTCCTCACCCCGGCGCGCCTTGACGTGGAGTCGCTCCCCTTCGTGCCTGACGGCGGACACCATGGGTGGGACCTGAAGCACCGTACCCGTGAAGCCGGGGAGGAGAGCCGCAAGGTCGTGCTCCGACGCGACGACCGGCCGCTCTTCGATCACCCGCCCCGAGGCATCCTGGGACGAGGTCGTCACCCCGAAGACGGCGTGGGCCAGATAGCGCTTGGGCACGTCCTGTGCATAGGACAAAAAGCGCGTCGCCCTGCCGAGGCCGCAAACGAGCACGCCCGTGGCATTGGGGTCCAGCGTGCCTGCGTGCCCTACCTTCCTGGTCCGGAACCGGCGTCGCACCTCGTCCACGACATCGTGCGAGGTCATCCCCGGCGGCTTGTCCACCACCAGCACCCCGTCGACCGCGATCCGTGCCCCCGAGCCCATCGCGTTCAGCGCGTGAGGTCCCGGCGGATGCCCTCCACCGCGTCTTCGACGTCGTCGGCGGTGAAGCCGGCGGCGAGCTCGTGCCCGCCCCCACCTCGTTTCCGAGCGATCTCTCCGACGCTTCGAGGACCCCTGGACCGAAGGCTGACCCGGAACTTGCAGTCGTCCTGCTGTTTGAAGATGGCTGCGATGTCCGCGTCCCGGGTCGAGCGAAGTGCATCGATCAGCCCTTCGGCCTCGTCCAGGCTCGTCCCCGTCGCTTCGAGATCCTCGAGGCGGACCCAGGAGTACACCAACCCGGCGTCGGCCAGCAGCCGGGCGCGCCCGAGCACGAGCCCGAGAAGCCTCAGATAGGCAAACGGCAGCGATCCCCAGATCTCGCTCGCCAGGTCCGGCGCGGGAACCCCGAGGTCGAGCAGCTCGGACGCGAGCCTGAGGGTGTCCGGTGAGGTGTTCGAGTACTGGAAGCGCCCCGTGTCGGTCACGACACCGGTCCACAGACAGGTTGCGATTTCGCGGTCGATCTGAACCCCGCAATCCTGCAACAGCCGCATCACCAGCTCGGCCGAGGATGAAGCCGTGGGGACCACCAGATTCAAGGTGCCGAACTGGTCATTGCCCGGATGATGGTCGACGTTGATCGTGCACCTGCTCTCCAAGGCGCGGCCTTCCAGCTCGCCGAGGCGATCTGCGGCGCCGCAATCGAGCGCCAGGAAGGTGTTTGTACGTGGGAGCGCCGCCGGGTCCATCAGTGCGTCGTCGACGTGGAGGAAGCCGTACCCGTTTGGGATTGCAGGAGGGGTGGTGCCCCAGCTCGCGAAGGTCCGTTTGCCGAGTTGCCGCAGCCCCAGGTAGGCCGCCATCAGCGACCCGAGCGCGTCGCCGTCGGGGTTTATGTGGCACGCAATCACAACCTCGTCGGCGGCTCGCAGCACCGACACCGAGGCGTCCCAGTCGGCCAAGCCGTAGCGTGCGGTCATCGCTCTTCGAGGCGGATCTCGCGGAGCAGCGTCTCGACGCGCTCGGCCGTCTGGGCGCGCCGATCCAGCTCGAAGGTGAGCTCGGGGAGGTACTTCAGCCTCACCTGGCGGCCGAGCTCACTGCGGATGTACGGAGCGGCGCTCCTCAGCCCGGCCATCGTCTGCTCCTCTTCCTCGGGGGACCCCAGGACCGACACGAGCACACGAGCATGGCGCAGGTCGGTGGTCATCCGTACCCCGGTCACCGTCGCAAAGCCGATACGCGGGTCTTTGAGGTTCTGGATCGTCTCGCCGAGGATCTCTCGTGCGACCTTCTGGGCGCGGGCGACGCGCTGGCTCACAGATCCTCCAGGGCAACCACCTCGACCGACCGATCGATGATCTCGGCGTTACCCAAGGCAACTCGCCCCATCGTCTTCTCGACCTCCTGGAGGACCTTGCGACAATGCCCGGACGACTCGGCGACACAACTCACTCCGAGGGCGCTTCGCTGCCACAGGTCTTGGTAGTCGACCTCGGCAATCGATACATTGAACTTGTTCTGGACATTTGCGACCACCGATCGCACCACCTGGCGCTTGCCTTTGAGCGATCTGCTGGCCGGAATGAAGATGTCGAAACGGGCCACCCCTATGAACACTGACGACCCGTTGTCTTACCGCGCAACTTCCTGTTCATCGAAGGCTTGGATCAGGTCGCCCTCCTTCACATCCTGGAAGCCTTCGAGTCCGATCCCACACTCGAAGCCCGTGGCGACCTCGCGCACGTCATCTTTGAATCGTCTCAGAGACGAGACCCTGGTCTCGTAGATGATCGTCCCGTCGCGTACCAGGCGAGCCCGGCCGTTCCTGCGGATGACCCCTTCCAGGACCATGCAGCCCGCCACGACTCCAAGTCGCGGTACCCGGAATGTGGCCCTCACCTCGGCCTGGCCCAGAGGCACTTCCCGCACCTCGGGCCCAAGAAGGCCGCGCGCCGCGTCAGCGATGTCCTGCACGGCTTGATAGATGACCCGGTAGGTGCGGATGTCGACACCTCCGGCCTCCGCAAGCGCACGTGCCTGGGAGTTCGCTACGACGTTGAACCCGATCACGATTGCATCGGAAGCCTGGGCAAGCGTGACATCGTTCTCGCTGATCCGGCCCACGCCTTTTCGCACCACGTTCAGCGACACCACGCTCTGATCCATCTTGACCAGTTGGTCGTCCAGCGCCTCGACCGACCCGTGCCCGTCGGCCTTGAGCAACAGGTTGAGCTCGGGCACCTCTCCCTCGCGGGTGGCGGCAAGCAGCGTCTGAAGCGAGACCCCTCGCGCCGCCCCCTGCTCGGTAATGCGACGTTGGTGATCGCGTTCGCCGGCCAGACGTCGAGCCTCCCGTTCGTCGTCCAGGGTGATGAACTCGTCCCCCGCCTCAGGAACCCCCTGCCAGCCCAGAACCTGCACCGGGCGGCCCGGCCCGGCTTCGGGCACGGTGTCGCTCCGCTCGTCGAGCATGGCCCGAACCCGGCCCCAGGCGGCGCCCGCGACGAGGGCATCGCCGGCGAGGAGCGTCCCTCGCTTGACCAGCAGGGTCGCCAGCGCACCCCGGCCGCGATCGAGGTTGGCCTCGATCACCACGCCGCTCGCTTCCGCATCGGGGTTGGCCTTGAGGTCGAGCTGGATGTCGGCGATCAGCAGAATGCTCTCGAGCAGAAGATCGAGATTGGTGCCCTGTTTGGCCGACAGGTCGACGTAGACCGTTTCTCCCCCCCACTCCTCGGGAAGGAGCCCGCGGTCGGCAAGCTGCTGCCGGACGCGGCTTGGATCGGCCTCGGGGCGGTCCACCTTGTTGACCGCCACCAGGATGGGAACTCCGGCAGCGCGTGCGTGGTCGAGAGCCTCAACCGTTTGCGGCATCACGCCATCGTCCGCAGCAACGACCAACACGACGATATCGGTGACCTGGGCCCCGCGCGCCCTCATGGAAGTGAAGGCTTCGTGTCCCGGTGTGTCGATAAAGGTGATAACCCGGTTTTCGAAGTTGACTTGATAGGCGCCGATGTGCTGGGTGATCCCCCCGGCCTCTCCGGCGGTCACCTCGGTCTTGCGAATCGCGTCCAGAATCGAGGTCTTGCCGTGATCGACATGCCCCATAACCGTGACGACGGGAGGCCGTGGCGCAAGCTCCCCGTCCTCATCCGCCTCGGAGGCGGGAGAGGCGGAGCCTCCGGCCGACTCGGGCATTCCGGGCTCGACGATCCGAACCGGCGCGCCGAGCTCGTCCCCCAACAGGACCAGGGCCTCGTCGCCTATCGACTGCGTGACGGTGACCATCTCCCCCATTCCGAGCAGGACCTTGACGATCTCCGCCGGCGATCGCCCCACCGCATCGGCGAAGTCTCTGACGCTGATTCCCCGGGCGACCATTACCGGGGCGGGCTCCGGCGGGATTTCGGTCGTCTCGATCACGGGGTCCGGGGCTTCGATAGGAGCCCGATTCGAGATGGCTTGGGCGGCCGGCGGGACCGCGGCCTCGGGCACCGGCTCCGCTGCCGGCGAATCCGCTTCGTCCGGGGTGGCGCCGTTGCTCAACTCGAGGCGAACCCTTTCTGCCAGCGGCTCGTCTATCGCGGAGGAATGACTCTTTGCGGGCTGGCCGATGGACTCGAGATGCGCTAAGACCTCACGCGAGGAGATCCCCAGCTCTTTCGCCACCTCATGCACCCTCGGCCTGGCCATAGCTTCCTTTCTCACCTGCCCTGCAGACACTCTTTTTCGCCTTCGAGGGGCGAACGTCCGGCGCGGCCGGGCCTCGGCTCCGCCTGCGGCCGTCCCGTCATGGGCCGTGCTCGGCGCGCCCCTAAGTCCCGAACCATCTTAGACGGCCCGATAAGGGGGCCACCCCCCGTGAGCCGTCAACCACCAACCTGGGGAGTGGATTCCGGCTGGGGTGTTTGCTCCACCGACGGCTCCTCGGCCGCGGCCGCAGCGGCGGCGGCTTCCTCGCTCTCCCGTCGGACCTGGGACTCCGATTTGATGTCCACCCGCAGGCCCGTAAGCCGCGCGGCAAGCCGTGCGTTCTGGCCCTCCTTGCCGATGGCCAGAGAGAGCTGGTAGTCCGGGACTATTACGAGGGCTGTCCCGCCGTCGTCGTCTATCTTCACCTGCTTCACCTTGGCCGGCGAAAGCGCGTTGGCCACGAATTCCTCCGGGTTGTCGACCCATTTGACGATGTCGATCTTCTCGCCTCGCAGCTCGTTCATCACCATGCGCACGCGCGAGCCCTTCGCTCCCACGCACGCGCCGACCGGGTCCACGTTGCGATCGTTGGATGCAACTGCGAACTTCGTGCGATGGCCGGGCTCACGCGCGACCGCCTTGATATCGACAACGCCTTCGAGGATCTCGGGTACCTCGAGCTCGAACAGTCGCTTGATCAGACCAGGATGGGTGCGGGAAACGATGATCTGTGGCCCGCGAACCGACTTGCGGACCTCGACGATGTAGGCCTTGAGCCGTGCACCATGCTCGTAGCGCTCGTGCGGAATCTGCTCGGACGGAGGCATCAATGCTTCCGTCTTATTGAGCTCGAGGATCGTGTAGCGGTGATCGTGCTGCTGGACGATACCGGTGACTATGTCGCCTTCCCGGCCGGCGTACTCTCCGAAGGTGATGTCCCGTTCGGCTTCCCGCAGACGCTGAAGGATCACCTGCTTTGCGGTCTGAGCCGCAATTCGCCCGAAGTCGGCCGGAGTGTCCTCCCATTCCTTTTCGACGGTGACTTCCTCGGTGTCAAGGTCGATCTCGAGATCCTGCGCGTACACCGTGACGTGCCCCGTCTCGCGTTCGATAACCGCCCGCGCCCCGCGGGTCTCGTCTTCCTGGGCGTTCTTAACCCGAAGGTATGCCTGAGCCAGCGCCCTTTCGATAGCTTCAACAAGGGTGTCAAACGAAACCCCGCGTTCCCGTTCGAGCTCACGCAGAGAGTCCATGGGTATGTTCATGACGCTTGCCTTTCGTCGCGTGGCAGTCTCATTCGGACTGCCATTCGAAAACCGTCCGGGCCGTCTTCACCTGGTCGTACGGGACCTCGACCCGCGGCTCCCCGGATCCGCCGGCGACTTCCAGCTCGATCTGCACCGCCGCCGGGCCCGCCGACCGAATCAGGCCGTCGATCCGGTGACTGCTTCCATTGAGTGGCCTCTTCGTCTTCATCGTTACCTTCTTGCCAACCGAGGCCGAGAAGTGCTCAGGCCGCTTGAGGCTCCTCTCCAACCCCGGCGACGACACCTCGAGCACATAGCGCCCGGGAAACGGATCCCTGAGGTCCAGACCGCGCGAAAGCTCTTGTGATACCTCTGCCACCGTATCGAGGTCGACGCCCGCCTCGGCGTCCACATACACCCGGACCACCGAATTGCCGCGCCCTCCGCCAAGCTCGACATCCCACAGTCTCAGATCGCGGCGACCGGCCACGGACTCGGCGAGGTCTCGCACCTCCTCGAGTGCGCCCATGTCCCCCTCCTCTCCGCCGCCCTGTCTGCAGGCTGTTCGACGCTCCGCCGGGGACCCAACAGATAGGCCCCTCTTTCGAGGGGCCCCACTTCATTGAGAAATTTCACTGAACCGCCGGCGACTTCGGACGCTCGTCCTGCGGAGATCCTATCACAAAGGTGCTTGCGCTTTCCTGTAGCTTGGGGGCCGACAGCAGCGGGCCCCTACCCAGCACTGGAGACCAAAATGGCCAAGAAGGCACGCAAGCGGCGGGCGCGCCGCAAGAACAAAGCCAACCACGGAAAGCGACCTCTCGCCGGCCGGAAGTAGGCTGGCGGGCTACTCCTTCGGCGGTCCCATCCCAATGGACATCGTCGGCGGACGCCGGCCGTCACCGGTCACGACCACGGCGTCACCGTCCCCCTCCGTGCCCGACGCCATGATCTCGGCTCCGATGCGTCGAGCCTCCTCGAGGAGGCTCTGCACCAGTCGGTCGTGGGGCACCCAACCGATCTGCTTGCCCTTGGAGAAGAGCAGCCCGCGCCCCGGGCCCGCAGCGATGCCTATGTCTGCGTCGCGTGCCTCGCCCGGCCCGTTCACCTCGCAGCCCATGACCGCTATCTGCATGGGCGGAAGATCCATCTTCTCGAGGGCGGCCTCGACCTCCTCGGTCAGGGCGACGACATCCAGCTCCGCACGTCCGCAGGAAGGGCAGGCCACCAGGTCCCCGGTGTCCTTTCGCAGTCCCAGCGCGTTGAGGATCTGCTTGCCGTACTTCACCTCTTCGACCGGATCGGCAGTCAACGAAACCCGAATGGTGTCGCCGATGCCCTCGGCCAGAAGCGTCCCTATCCCCAAGGTGGACTTGACCACACCCTGCTTCGGTGTACCCGCTTCGGTCACACCCAGGTGAAGGGGGGCATCGGTCCGATCGGCGAGGAGCCTGTAGGCCGCGATCATCTCGGGCACGTTCTGGTGCTTCACGGACACCTTGATGTCGTAGAAGCCCTGCTCCTCCAATAGCCCGATCTCGTACAGAGCGCTCTCAACCAGGGCTTCCGCTGTTGGGCGCCCGTACTTGGTCACCAGCTTCCTGTCCAGCGAGCCGGCGTTGACGCCGATGCGAATAGGGATGCGACGCTCCTTGGCGGCGTCGGCTACCTCCTTTATGTGTCTGGGGTTTCGGATGTTGCCCGGATTGAGGCGCAGGGCATGGACGCCGGCTTCGACCGCCATCATTGCCAACCGCACCGAGAAGTGGATGTCGGCGACTATCGGGACCCCCCCCTCCTGCACGATCAGCGGAAGCGCTCTTGCGTCGGCCTCGTGCGGAACGGCGACCCTGACGATGTCGGCGCCCTGGGTGGCGAGCTCGTGAGTCTGAATCAGCGTTGCCTGCACATCGTCGGTCTTGGTGGTGGTCATCGATTGGACCGAAACCGGTGCGCCGCCGCCCACCTGAACCGACCCGACCATCACACGCCGGGTCTTGCGCCGCTCGAAGGGGGCCACTAGTGCTCCGGCCAGTACTGTTTGCGAGGTTCAGGCGAGTGAAAAACAAGCGTCGCAAGGCCGCAGGGAGCCCTAATAGTGAAGCTATTCGGGCGACCGAGAACGTCGCGAGGCGCCGCTTTTTCGCCGCCTGAACCCGGAGGGCATGCTGGTCGGGGCACTAAAAGGGAACCCTGATCGGACGAGCGAGGTCGAGGTACAAGACGGCGAGGAACAGCAGCACGAAGAACGAGATGACCGCGGCGGCCACGGGAATCAGGCGTCTGAGGTCGACCGCCTTGCCGGTGACCCCCTCCCAGGCGAGCACCGCGAGGTGACCACCGTCGAGAGGGGGCAGCGGCAACAGGTTCATGATCCCGACGAAGATCGTGAAGCTAACGATCAGGCCCACGAACGCAAGGTACTGGCCGCGTGCGACGCTCTCTCCGGCGATCCGGCTGGCGCCGATCAGCCCGAGCGGACCTTCGTCCACCTGCCTCCTCCCCTCCCCCGTTATTGCGTCGAGAAGCTCGCCGCCGAAGACCATGCCGAAGACGTCACCGATACCCCGTACCGACATGACGCTGATCTCCCAGGTCCGTGACGCGGAATCGGCCAACGCCCCCGGAAGCGACTCCGTCATGTACTCGGGCTCCGGCTCGACTCCCAGAAAACCCACCTTCTCCTCCCCGTACCGGACGGGCCGGAGGCGCTCACCCGGCCCTGCATAGGCGACGGGGCGGCCATCTCTGAAGATCGCTTGACCCAGCGTCACGGTGACGTCGCGCGTCAGGTCGCCTCGCTCGATCGTGAAGCTGGCTTCCCGGCCTCCCCGCACACGGATGTAGTCGCGGATCACCGGCCATGAATTGGTGGGGCGCCCACCCACTCCGACGATGCGGTCTCCCGGACGGATGCCGGCTTCGAGCGCCGGGGCGGCCGGCCCCTCCCCTCGTTGGACCGCCGCAATCTCGTTGCTGATCGCGCCCGTCGGGAAACCGATCGCCATGGCCGCGAAGACCAGGATCACGAACGCGACGATCCAGTGGGTACCCGAGCCCGCCAGCAACAACAGGGCACGCTGCCACCGAGGCTTGGCCTGGTAGGAGCGGGTGCGGTCCTCGGCCGCGATGTCCTCGTACGGATTCATCCCCAGGATCTTCACGAAGCCGCCCAGCGGCAGAGCCTTGATCCCGTACTCGGTTTCGCCCCTCTGGATCGACCAGATCGTCGGACCGAATCCGACGAAGAACTGCGTGGCTTTGAAGCCGAAGGCTTTCGCGACCAGGAAGTGGCCCGACTCATGGATCATCACCACGATCAGGATGGCGGCAATGAACAGCAGGACTCCGGGGCTCACAGATGCTCCTTACTTCTCATAGCCGTCTTCATCGGTCGTCGCCACTCCACAATCAGGGTCGTCGCCACTCCACAATCAGCAACCTGGCGAAAGGGGGCCGCCTTCCCGGCGACAAGGCCAATTGTCACACGGCAGGCGAGCAACATGAAGGGCTGAGCATCAGGCCAGTTCGGCGACGAAGCGCAGGTACAAGAATACGACCGGTGCGCAGAGGATGACCGCATCCAGCCTGTCCAAGAAGCCGCCGTGCCCGGGGAGCAGCCGCCCCGAGTCCTTTATGCCCAGCGTTCGCTTGACCAGCGACTCGGCAAGGTCGCCGGCCGGCCCGAAGGTCCCACAGAGAGCGCCGAGTGCGATCCCGTCCACGACTCCGAGGGGGGCCAACACAGCCGCACATATGCCCCCACCCAGGAGCGAGCAAACGAGCCCGCCTACGAAGCCCTCCCAGGACTTCCCCGGGGAGATCGAGGGAGCCATTCTGTGGGTGCCGAAGCGCGTCCCCGTAAAGTAGGCGCCGATGTCGTCCAGGGCTGCGATCAACACGAAGGCGACGAGCAACTGGAGACCGTCGGTGCCCAGCACCAAGACGGAAGCAGCCCCGGCGCCGCCCCCTCCTATCCAGGTCACCCCGAGCACCGTCCAGGCCACATCGGACGCTGCGCTGTGCCCTCTGCCCGGCCGGAGCGCCAGCAGGAAGCCGCCGAACATCGTGACTACGAGCACCGCGCCGACAAGGCCCGGCCGCTCGAAATAGGCGACCGCCACCATGGCGCCGGCACATGCCAAGCCGAAGGACACGACCGGGCGGCCGCCGGCGCGCACCAACCCGTCGAACAGCTCCCACAGGCAAACGAGGGCAACGGCGACGATGAGCACGCCAAAGGCGGCTTGTCCAAGGAGATAGACGACCCCCATCGCCCCGAGCAGGACCCCGGCCGTCGCGATCGCCTGGACGAGTGAGCGGCCGGGCGGTGCCCCTTTCGTCTGCGGCGGCGCCGGCTTCAAAGAGGGGCTCCCCTCGTCCCCTCCCTTCGCGCTCACCGTCAGACCTCGGAAAGCTCTTCTTCCTTGTGCTTCAGGTTGGCGTCGACCTCCGCCACGTTCCGATCCGTGAGCTTCTGGAGACGGCCTTCCGCCGCTCGCTCCTCGTCCTGAGATAGTGAGCCGTCTTTTTTCATCCGCTCGAGATCCTGTTTGGCGTGGCGCCGAACTCCGCGCACTGCGATGCGCCCTTCCTCGGCGCGCGTGTGGGCCAACCTGATGAGCTCCTTGCGGCGATCCTCGGTGAGCTGCGGGAAGACCAGCCGCACCACCTGACCGTCGTTGCTCGGCATGATGCCCAGATCTGATGCCTGCAGCGCCTTCTCGATTGCCGCGATGGAATTCGGGTCGTACGGGGCGATCACCAGCAGACGGGGCTCGGGTACGGACATGTTCGCAACCTGATTCAGCGGTACCTGAGATCCGTAGTACTCGACCGAGATGCGATTCAGCAGTGAGGGGTTGGCGCGACCCGACCTGATGGATGCCAAGTCTTCTCGATTCACCGAGACGGCTTTCTTCATCTTGCTTTCGGCTTCTCTTAGGACTCCTTCTTTGTCCTCAACCATCCCGGCCCTTTCTAGGTTGCTGTGGGTGGGCGTCTAGACATTCGAGTCGGCATGCACCCAGGTACCCACGTCTTCCCCGGACAAGACCCTGACGATATTGCCATCTTTTAAAGAGAACACGATGATCGGCAGATCGTTGTCCATACACAGCGATATCGCGGTTGAGTCCATCACCTTGAGACCGCGCTGGAGGACCTCGATATAGGACAGAGATCTGAACAACTTGGCGCCGGGATTGACATGGGGATCGGAGTCGTAGACACCGTCAACCTGCGTGCCCTTGAGAATCGCGTTTGCGCCGATCTCCAAAGCCCTGAGGGCAGCCGATGTGTCGGTGGAGAAGTACGGATTGCCCGTACCTCCGACAAAGAGGACGACCCGCCCCTTTTCGAGGTGTCGCATGGCGCGCCGCCGGATATACGGCTCGGCCACCTCTTGCATCGAGATAGCGCTTTGAACGCGCGTCTGAACGCCTTCTTTCTCAAGGGCGTCCTGAAGGGCAAGCCCGTTGATGACCGTGGCCAGCATTCCCATGTAATCGGCGGTCGTGCGGTCGGTTCCCTGGGCGGAGGCGGACAGCCCGCGCACTATATTTCCTCCCCCTATGACAACCGCCAGCTCGGTCCCGAGATTCTTGGCATCAACCACCTGCCTCGCAATGGACACCACCGTCCGGGGGTTGATTCCGGCGCCAAGCTCCGGATCGGCGAATGCCTCTCCCGAAAGCTTCAGAAGAAGCCGTTTGAATTTGGGAGCAGCATCGATCGCAGTCACAGTCTCTACGCCCCTCTTTCTTCACCGACCCGTACACGGCAAAAGCGTCCAATAGACACGTTCTCCCCCATGCTGGAGCGAGCCTCGTCGATGAGCACGGCGATCGTTTTGCTCTTGTCCTGGATCCACTCTTGATCCTGAAGCACATTGGTCTTGTAAAAGGCTTCGAGCTTGCCGTTTACGATCTTGTCGATCACCTGCTCCGGCTTCCCCGAATCCTTCGCCTGCTTTGCGTAAATCGCAGACTCTTCGACAACGACATCCTGTGGCACTTCGTCTCGCGTCGTCCAGGACGGATCGGCAAAAGAGATGTGCATCGCCAGACTCTTCGCCAAGCGTTCGAACTCCTCGGTCTTAGCCACGAAGTCCGTCTCGCAGTTCAGCTCGATCAGCACCCCGAGCTTGGGCGGATAGTTGGGGTCCGGTTTGTGCATGTACGAGTACACGATGCCTTCACTTGCCTGACGCCCGGTGCGTTTCGCAGCGTCGGCAAGCCCCTTTTCGCGCAGGATCCGTTTTGCTGCATCGATATCCCCATCGGTCTCCGTAAGCGCCTTCTTGCAGTCCATCATCCCGGCGCCGGTCGCGTCGCGGAGTGCCTTTACTTCTCGTGCGGTGAAGCTGGCCATGTCGGTCGTTCTACCTTTCTCGCGTGTTCGTCAAAAGAGCTTGTGGTCTTCGTTCGCTCTCTCAAGCCCTTTGGGCCGCTTCCGTCGGGGCGGCCTCGTCGGAGAGGCGCGCCGCCTCGTTCTGGCTTGGGGGCGCTTCAGCCCGGGTTGCGGGACTTGAGGGCTCCGTCCTCTCGGGGGTGTTGGGCTCCGAACCCGCAGCGGCACCGGCCGCTTCGGGTTCGGCTGTCTCGGTGCGAGCCGCTTCTTCCTCTGCCTCGAGTTGAAGCTCCCACTCGGCTTTAGGCTCGGATGCGACGCCGGGAAGCACTTCGGCCGCCGCCGGCGCCGCCGCTGCGCCTGCGTCCTCACTCGCCGCCGGGCGCATCGATCTGCCCTCTATCGCAGCGTCGGCGATGATGCGGGTCAGCAAGGCGCCGGACCTGATGGCGTCGTCGTTGCCCGGGATCGCATAGTCGACGTCGTCGGGATCACAGTTCGTATCCAGCACGGCCACGATGGGGATGCCAAGCTTTTTCGCCTCCCGCACTGCGATCTCCTCTTTCTTCGTGTCCAGCACATAGATCGCATCGGGCGGTTTATCGAGATCGCGCAGCCCGCCGAGATTGCGGCTCAGCTTCTCAAATTCGCGCCGCAGCCTGAGGGCCTCCTTCTTGCTCATTGCGTCAAGCGAGCCGGTCGACACCATGTCTTCGAGCTCGCGCATGCGCCTGATGCGCTCGTGGATGGTGCGAAAGTTCGTGAGCATGCCGCCCAACCAACGGAAGTTGACGTAGGGCATGCCCGCTCTCTTCGCCTGGTCCTCGACCGCATCCTGCACCTGTCTCTTCGTCGCAACGAAGAGAACGGTCCCCCCACCCGCGACGAGATCCCGTATGAACTTGTATGAGCGTTCGATGCCCCCCATGGTTTGCTGGAGATCGAGAATGTAGATGCCGTTGCGCTCGGTAAATATGAAGCGCTTCATCTTGGGATTCCAACGACGCTTCTGATGACCGAAATGAACTCCGGCCTCCAGAAGCTGCCTCATCGTGACGACGGGCATAGAAACATTCCTCCTTCGGTTATTGCCCGGCCCGAGCCGGATTCCTCCGTTCACCGACTCGGGCGAACCCGAGACCGAAAACCCCAGACGCGCTAATTAGGCCCGGAGCAGGTGAACGTGTGTATTTTGTGATCCTCTTTCTGCCCCGTCAGGCTAACACGCCCCCACTGGCCGACCGGCTGAAAACGGTGGCGTGCCAGGACATATGCGCCGCAACCTATCCGGCGTGGCTGGCCTCGTTGATGATCCCCCGCATGGCGAGCACCGCCTTGGTATGCATTTGGCATACCCGCGACTCAGTTACCCCCAACACCTTGCCGATCTCCGCCAGCGTCATCGCCTCGTAGTAGTAAAGCGTGACAACCCACTTCTCGCGCTCGGGCAGGCGATTGACCGCCCGCGCCAGGATCTCCTTCATCTCTTCGGACTCGTACGCCTCCACGGGCCCCACGGCCTTGGTGTCCTCGAGCGTCTCTACCAAAGACAACCTGTCCCCTCGCTCACCGTCGACCGACATCAGCTCGTCCAGGGCAATGAGAGAAACGCTGGACAGCTGGGTGTAGGTGTGATTGAGCTCGTCGAGCGAGACCCCTAGCTCCTCGGCGACTTCGGGATCGGACGGCGGCCGCTTCAGCTTGTTCTCGAGGCTCGTATACGCCTTCTCGACCTCGCGCGCCTTGAAACGCACCGACCTCGGCACCCAGTCGATGGCTCGCAGCTCGTCGATAATGGCGCCCCGGATACGGCTGATGGCGTAAGTCTCGAACTTGATCCCGCGTTCGAGCTCGTATTTGTCGATAGCGTCGATCAGCCCAAAGATCCCGTAGGAGATCAGATCCGCCTGTTCGATGTTCGAAGGGAGCCCAGCGGCAACGCGTCCGGCGACGTATTTGACCAGCGGCGAGTAGTTGAGGATCAATACGTCCCGATCGCCAGGCAAAGCGTTCTCCTTGTACCGGGTCCAGGCCGCCGTCACCGCGTCCGGCTTGTTGGCCTTGTGGGGACCCATGTCGGCAGCAGGCACCGCAGCCGCCCTACGCCCGGGGATGGCTCTGCTCATATACGGTCCGTAGCCGCTCGGTGGAGACATGGGTATAGATCTGCGTGGTCGCAAGGCTCGAATGTCCGAGCATCTCCTGGACCGCTCTGAGATCAGCGCCTCCGTCGAGAAGATGGGTGGCGAAGGAGTGCCTCAGCACGTGAGGGCTCACCAGCGGCGCTCCCTCGGCATGCATGAGGCGGGCAAGTGAAGCCCGCACGGTGCGGGGGCCAAGGCGGCCGCCCCGGAGGTTCAAGAACAGCGCCTCCGGCGCCTCTTTTTCGCCGCGTTCCAACAACGGGGTGCGCGCGTCCTGCAAATAGAGCTCCAGAGCCGCAACGGCGGGCTCGCTCACAGGGACTTGTCGCTGCTTGCGACCCTTTCCGGTAACCCGCACGGTGGCTCCGACGAGATCGACGTCGCCCAGATCGAGGCCACACACTTCCGCGACTCTGAGGCCGGATCCATAGAGCAGCTCCAGAAGGGCCCTGTCCCGCAGACCCACGGGATCGTCGATGGGAGGAAGCTCGCAGAGCCGGGCCGCCTCCGCCGCCTTCAGTACCTTGGGCAGGGGCCGGTCGAGCTTCGGCGCGCCGAGGCCTTCGGCCGGGTTGGTGGGGATGACGTCGTTGAGGACCGCCCAGCCGAGCAGGGAGCGGAGAGCGCTCACCTTGCGGGCGATGGATCGCCGGGCGTAGCCGAGCTGCACCAGATAGGAGACATATCTACGCAGCAGCTTTCGGTCGACCCCACCCAGTGCGTTCGCGCCTCCTCGCCCCGCCCAGGCCCCAAAGCCGGCGAGGTCGTGGCGATAGGCGGCAAGGGTATGTGGCGAGACGTCGCGCTCCGCCTCCAGAGCGGACAGAAAAGCCGCCGACGTAGCCGCTATCGACTCGCTGGAGTCCATTTTCCGCTCTTCTTCCTTCCGATGAGAGCTTCCGCGTCGCTCGCGCGGCCCGAATGGGCAGGCCGGTAGGCTACTCGAATGCGTAGTGTACATGCCCAATGACGTTGGGTAACTAGTAGCCTATTCCAAGCCAACCCGGCTCCCAG
>JALZIQ010000074.1 GCA_030860205.1 Actinomycetota bacterium
TCACATACAAAGGAGCGATGGTTGCAGTCGGAGGGATGACACGCGTGAGAAGGATTCCGAGCATCAGCACCCGGCGGCCGCGAAAGTCATAACGCGACAACGCGTACCCGGCCAAGGTGGTGACCACAACGAGGATGGTGGTGGCTCCACCGGCGTAGATCAAGCTATTGGCCATCAGGCGCACGCCGTCTTCGTTGGCGAACAGGTTCGTGAAGTTCGTGAGTGTCCAAACCCTGGGGACCTCAACCGAGATCGATGCATCGCCATCGAAGGCCGCAAGCATGAGCCACGAGAAGGGAATCAAGGCAAAGAGAGCGAGAGCGCTCAGCAGTAGGTAGGCCCCGATCTTGCCGGTGCTATGGTGCCGCGGGGATCGCCTTGCGCCCCTCGCCACTTTCCGTTCGGCGGTGGCATCGACGCTCATACTTGGTCCCTCATCAGTCGCACGTAGTAGGTGCCCAGGCCGAGGAGAATGACCAGCAGGATGACGCCTGCGGCACTGCCGTAGCCAATTTCGAAGAACTGAAACGCCTGGTTGTAGATGTAGATGCCGATGATCTCCGTGGCGTTGCCGGGCCCCCCGCGCGTGAGGAAGTAAACGAGGCCGAAGATCCCGAAGGTTGTGATTGTGGTGAGCATCAAGAAGGTGAGAATCTGCGGTCTAAGAAGCGGGATTGTCACCCGGCGGAGCTGCTGCCAGGCGCTGGCCCCGTCCACCATCGCTGCCTCGAGCACGTCGCGCGGCACCCCCTCGAGCGCAGCGACGAACAGAACCATTGCGAACGACAATCCGCGCCAGATGTTGACGATGGTGACCGTTTCCATGGCGTACTCCTGAAGCCACTGGATTGGCCCGGCTCCGAGGGCTCCAATGATGCGATTGATGAGTCCGGTTTCCGTTCCATTGACCATGCTCGCCCAGGTCAATGCGGCGACGGTCTCGGGTACTGCGAGAGGCAGCACGAAAATGACCGCGAAAACGGGTACGGCGCGCAGCCTCCATCCAGGGCGGTTGGCCATCAGATAGGCAATCAGGAACGCAAAAAGTGTTTGACCGACGATCGCCGAGAAGAATACAAATGTGACGGTGCGCAATAGCGAGGCGTAGAAGTCCCCGTCGGCCAACAAGCGTGTGTAGTTATCGAGTCCGACGAACGAGGGATTCATGGCGGTTAGCCCGGTTAGCGCTCTGTTTGTAAAGCTCTGATAGAGCGCCCAGAGCGCAGGCCAAACCAGAAAGAGCCCTATGAGTACCAGTGCAGGCGCAAGAAAGGCCATGACGGTCAGCGTGTCCCGCCAGCCCTGAACCCGCCTCACAAGGCCTTCCTCCCGGTCATGACGTCAAACGCTTGCAGCACTCAACGACTCCGACGTCGGGCGCCTTAGAGATTCGTGACGTTGTCTTCTCCGAGGAGCTCAGTGGCCCGCTCCGCGAAGGTCTCCGCTGCTTCTTCCCCGGTCATCTGACCCGTGATAACCTGCTCGGTCGCCTCACCAACGGCCTGTGCGATCTTGTCCGTACCCGGCAGTGGAACGAACGAGCGTGCATTCGGGAGCTGGCGTTCAGCGTCAATCAGGAACTCGTAGTTGCTGTAGGGTTTCACGTTTCTGAGATCGTCGCGTGGTGACGCAGCGCCCACGGTCACCGCGTTCTGAGCCATGAAGTCGCCGCTCGCCAGCCACTTGACCAACTCCCACGCCTCTTCGGGGTTCTCCGTGTCGGCGGAGATGGCCCATACCCACCCGCTTGAACCCCAGACAAAGGTCTCCTCGCCGTCGGCCGTCGGAAACTCCCAAGTTGAGACCTTCTCGAATAGGCCGTCGATTGGAGCCGCGCCTTCGGGACCCCAGTCGAAAATCCAGCACCACGTACCACAGGTTGTAGCAACCAAGTCTCCCTTGGGGAAAGCCTCGTACTTGGTCGGTACCCACGGTTCCGGATTCAGCAGCGGATCGACCGGCATCACGCCGGCTGCGGTGAGCTCCTCGTAGTAGGTGAGAACGTCTGTCAGACCCGGGCTCTCGACGATCCACTTGGACTCCTCAGCGTCGTACAGCGGACTGCCCGTTCCCAACATGAGGTGAATGAAGCCCTCGAAGAAAGTCCCCCCGCCCCAAGCCTCGCCGGCGGGGAATAGCAGTGATGGTTGACCAGACTTGCGCGTCACCTGAGACATGCGATCGAGCAGGTCGTCCCAGCTCTGTGGTTGCTCCGTGGAGATGCCCTCCGACTGCAGCACATCCTGGCGGTAGAAGAGCTGCACGATCTGCGCCTCGCGTGGGACTGCGTAGACCTTGCCATCTGGCTGCACCAACTCTTCCCGCAGTTGCTCGTAGAAGTGGTCATCCCAGTCGGTCCACTCCTCGGTCATCGGAGTAAGGTCGAGCAGGAAACCGCTCGTCGCGAAATCGACGGTGCTGCTATTGCCAAACGATGCGACGTCGGGGGCGTTGCCGGAGTTGTAATCGAGGGTCAGCTTGGTAGCGAACTGCGTATCTTCGGCCGGCCCCTCGAGCAGTTTGACCGAGATCTTCTTGCCTTGCTCTTCCATGTCTTGCTCGAATTGAGGAAGGAGCTTCTTGAGCAGCTCGACGCGCGGCTCTTGATGATCGAGCAACGTGAGTTCGACCGGTCCTCCGTTGCTGCTCTCGGAGTCGGTTGTGCACGCTGCCGTCGCCGCTATCACAACTAGCGTTACAGCAAGAGTAAGAATGGGTCTGCGAAGATGCCTCTTTGACGTGGAAGCCATCGGATGAAACCCCCCTCAGCTCGTACCAGAACCCGGTATCGCGGGTGAATCCCCGGTTTCAGGGGAGTATAGCTTCCAAGAATTCGCCGCCACAAGTATCCCCGCATGGCGGGACCCCTGCCGTCATCTTGGTCTGACGAGCCTGCTTCCTGACTTTGGGCGGCGCTTACTTCAGCAGGAAGACCGGGACTACCTCGGCGCGCCGTACAGCTCTTCTTCTGAGACGACAGGCGGGTCCTCGGCCTCGCCCTGGCGACGCAGGCGCCGGCGCGCCGAGAACATCGTGCCTCTCGTGCGGAGGATATCTAGGCATCCGTGTGGGCCAGTTGTGCGCTTCTCCACCAATCGTCGCTGAGGGTGGGCGTGAGCACGATTCAATCTTGGGCGGCGGCGAAAGCCCTCCACCCTTTTCGATAGGAGATCGTCGAATCCACTGGCAGCCCGGTGCAATCCCTGAGTGGGAGTATCAACTTACGCTCATCTGGGTTCACTTTTTGCCGGAAATCGAACGCATTGAACATGTTGCTGGACTGGCGGTCTCGCCGGGTCAGCTGCTCGAGTCCGAAAATGTCTTCGATGAAGCGAACCACCGACGACAACTCGTAGGTTGTGTGGTCGATGTACCCCTCCTTTGCGTAGGGGGAGATGATCAGCATCGGGACGCGGGGGCCGAGCCCCATGACGTCGTAGTGGGGAGGAGGAACATGATCGAAGAACCCTCCGAAGTCGTCCCATGACATGAATATGGCGGTGCTCTTCCAGTACTTCGAGCGCATAATTGCGTTGATGTATCGGACCGCCCAGTTTTCGCTCTTGCAGACGCTGGTGCCCGCCCCGGGGTGATCGTTGAAGCCCGTCGGCGGGATGAGCCAGGTGACCTCCTTTAGACGCTGTTGCCTTACATCTTCGGTGGCCTGCCGGGGCGAAACCACGTTCGGCCCCCAGTACTTCGAGTACCTGATGTGCTTGATGGCATGCAAGGCGTTGCGCCAGTCCCCCGGCGTCGCGTAGTAGCGCCAGGAGATCCCGGCGTCGTTCAGCTCGTCCGGCAGGACACGGAAGTCAAAGCACGGCTGCACCACTTCGTAGAACTCCTCGATTCGCTCGAGGTCGGAGGTCTCCTCAGCATCCATCACCACTCTTCGCTCCGAGGCGGATAGCCTTCTGAAGCGATTGATGGTCTCGCCGCGATCGGAGCAGTAGGCGCCGACGCGTCCGTTCTTTTCTCTCGAGAAGAGCCCTCGGCTCAGTTTGTTACCGGTCACTCTGCCGGCCTGCGCGCCGACGGTGTAGAGATGCGCAGGGAAGGTCGGACCGTACATCGGGGAGAAGGTTCGATCCCCGAGCACGAAGTTATCGGCGTAAGCCCAATAGTTCGGTATCCCTTTCCTCGTGAACGATGTATATCCGTCGAGTGAAGCTCCACCAATCGGGATTAGGTCGAACCCGTCCATCCGGCCCCCGTTGATCGCCCGGACTCCATCGAGAAACTCGTGTCCGATGTCATGGGTCAGGACGTCGGTGGCAACGCGAAGATCTATCATCTCGCCGGTCGAGATCCGGCCGCGGCTGGCTCCATCCGCTCCCGGGTAGCGGCCGAAGTAGTTGTCGAAAGTGCGGTTCTCTTTGATCAGGAAGACGACTTGCTCGATGGGGGTCCTGGCTCTCTCTTTTACCCGTGACGGCTGTGTCGCGATTTCGGGTCTGCGCTCCTGGATCCCCGGAGGATGCTTCGGCCGGTCGGGCTCCTCGAAGTAAGCGCTGCCGGCGGCCAAGGTGATGATGCCGGCAAGCACCGCGATCAAGGTGAACCGACGGCCGGCGGCGCGCGGGTTCGAGCGCTTGTCTGAGGTGGACATTCTCAGCAGACTATTAGGACGGCAGGGCCGATGTTGGAGGGTGACGACGAGACGCCTGCGCCCAGGGCCCGAGAGCAGGAGCTCGCCACACCGTTATCCTGCCCCCGGCGGACGTGTAGGGCGGGCCATTTCCGGTGCGATCGAGAGGACAAAGGAATATCGAGGAGGCGGTACCCATGACTTCTGAGGACGGACTACGGTTTGTCACGGACAACCATAGTGCGGTGCTGGTCACCCGGCGATCCGGGGGAGGGCTGCAGACGTCGCCGGTGACCGTCGGGGCGGACGATGAGGGTTTCGCTGTGATCAGCAGCAGGGAGACCGCCTACAAGGTGCGTAACCTAAAGCGTGACCCGCGGGCCACCCTGTGTGCCCTCAGCGATGACTTCTACGGCCCCTGGATTCAGATCGAAGGCGACGCACACATTGTTCCTCTGCCCGAGGCTATGGATGGCTTGGTCGACTACTACCGCCGGATTAGGGGAGAGCATCCCGACTGGGATGACTACAGGAGGGTGATGCAACAAGAAGGGCGGCTGTTGATTCGTATTTCCATCGACAGGGTGGGACCGGCCCGGGCCGGATAGAGCAGCAAACACCTAGCATCAGTCAGCGCAGCTGTCATAGCCCGACGGTTGGGCGACAATAGGCGGAGCCCTGAGGATCGGCGGCGTACCACGCGGGGAGTAGGGCGAGGTAGCTCCAGGGGCGATGACATCGGGCTCCAAGAGACCTACCGTGGAGCCGTGGCCACAGAATTCACCCCTCCGTCCCCGTTCCCTCGGCGCTTTTTCTGGGGAAGTCGTGTGGCTCTACCGATGGTCGTGGCGGTCGCACAGGTGGTGGGGACCACCTTTGCCGCCGACCATGGGCCGAGCCGGCGTGCTTTGGACGTCCTTGCCTATGCCCTGCTCGTTGCGGGACCGGCCGCACTAACGAGGCGCTGGAAGTATCCCGTCCCCGTTCTGATCTTCACCTTCGCCGTTGTCACCGCCTACGAACTGCTTGGTTACGCAGACGGCCCAATCTTCATCTCGCTCGCCATCGCCGTCGTCGCCGCCATCATGCAAGGGCACCGGAGGGCGGCGATAGCGACGGTGGCGCTCGGCTATGGCACCTTCGTCTGGGGGGAATACGCCCTCGGGCTCGAAGGTGCTCCGCAGCTGCAGGAGGCTATCGCCGTGGGCGCGTGGCTGACCGCCCTCCTGGCCGTTCCGGAAGTCTTTCGCGTGAGGCGCGAGCGCTTTATCGAGGCGTCCCGGAGCCGGGCAGAGGAAAGTAAGCGCCGCGCAAGCGAAGAGCGGTTGCGTATCGCACAGGAGCTGCATGACGTCCTCGCGCACAACATCTCGCTCATCAATGTGCAGGCCGGCAGCGCGTTGCATTTGCTGGATGAGCGGCCCGAGCAGGCGCGCCCCGCGCTTGCCGCAATCAAGGAAGCCAGCAACGAGGCGCTGGGGGAGTTGCGGTCGGTTCTCGATGTGCTGCGCGAAAGCAACGGAGCGCCGCGCTCGCCAACGCCCGGATTGGGGCAGCTCGATGCCTTGATCGCTCGTACGCAAGCAGCGGGGCTCGAGGTGACCAAGCGGGTCGAAGGCAACCCGATTGCACTTCCCGCGTCCGTGGATCGAGCGGCGTTCCGCATCGTGCAGGAGTCTCTCACGAACGTCACCCGGCACGCCGGCAAAGCCACCGCAGCCGTGACGCTTACCTACGGAGTGCAGGAGCTCGAGATCGTGGTTCAAGACGACGGCCGGGGCGCGTCCTTACCGGGACGAGAAAGTGGCAATGGCATACCCGGAATGCGAGAGCGGGCGCTGGCATTGGGTGGAGAGTTCGAAGCCGGGCCCCGCAACCAGGACGGCTTCCGCGTCCTCGCCCGCCTTCCCTACCAGGCGAAGGTGCAGGGCGCGCCGTGATAACCGTTCTGCTCGTCGACGATCAGGCGCTGGTGCGAGGCGGGTTCCGGGCGTTGCTCGACGCTCAGGATGACATCGAGGTGGTCGGTGAAGCCGAGGAGGGGGAGGTCGCAATTCGCCTCGCCCGTAAGTTGACGCCCGACGTGATCTTGATGGACATTCGCATGCCTGGGCTCGACGGGCTCGAAGCTACCAAGCGGATCACCTCCGATGAGCACCTGCGTGACGTCAAGGTGGTCATCCTCACGACTTTCGACCTCGACGAGTACGTGTTCGAGGCGCTCCGGATAGGAGCGAGCGGGTTTCTCGTCAAGAACACCGAACCCGCGGAGCTCATTCGTGGCGTGCGTGTCGTGGCAGGAGGAGACGCCCTACTGTCGCCGGGAGTAACCCGGAAGCTCGTCGCGGAGTTTGCCCAACACGCCAAGGAGCCTCGCAAGGACGCCTCTCTCGCCACCCTTATTGAACGCGAGAGAGAGGTGATGGCGCTTGTGGGAGAAGGCCTCTCGAACGCCGAGATCGCCGAACGGCTGTTCGTGAGCCCCGCAACCGCCAAGACACACGTGAGCAGGACGATGGTGAAGCTCGGCGTTCGCGACCGGGCTCAGCTCGTCGTCCTGGCCTACGAGTCCGGTCTCGTCCGTCCCGGGTGGCTCGAGTAGGCCTACGCTGCGCGCAGTAGGCGCCGAATCAGAGCTTGCCTCCGGTGGGGTAGCGGCAAACGGTTCCCCGGTCTGACGACTTCGGGATCGAAATCCACGACCATGAACTCCGTTGGGACGAAGGACCGCACCGGCGGTCCAAGAGAGAAAGGGAGCTTCATGGAGTCGGCAATCTTGTTGGCGTCACAAAGCCACGAGTTCGGCGTAGCCGGAGGGTGGTGGCCGATCTTTCCGCTTCTATGGTTCGCGCTGATCGTGGGAGCGTTCTTCTTCTTCGGCTCGCGTATGCGACGGGGCGCGCAGCAGCATCCGTTCCGGTCGGGCGAGGCGGTTCTCGCCGAACGCTATGCACGCGGCGAGGTCACCGAGGAGGAGTACCGAGAGCGCCTATCGGTCTTGAGGCAACGGGGCCAATAGCTCGGTTTGGTAAAGAGGGCTCCCGAAAGCGGGAGCCCTCTTTGCAGGCTGAGGGATCGCGAGCCACCGACAAGCTTCCCAGTTTGCAGCGTGCCCGGCCCAGATGACCTGCATGTGAACGTTGTGGGAAGAAGCCGTGACGGATGGACTCGGGAAACCCGGGCGGCTTACGCTCGATCGGTGGTCCAAATGCCTCATCGCCCGAGCCGGCGTGTCGCGGCGATCGCGACGGTCGTTGGACTCACGACCTCTTGCGTTGCCTCCGACGCGATCACGCGTCCAAGCGTTCGGAGGAACGTAGCTGCCCCTGCGGTCGCCGTCGCCGTGGTCGGCGATTTCGGCACGGGGGGCGCAGGCGAGCGAGCTATCGCCGACGAGATCAGAGCCTGGGTTGAAGCTGTCGATGCTGATGCGCTGGTGACGACCGGCGACAACGTCTACCCCGCTGGGAGCCCGAATCGGTTCAAGGCCGCATGGTCCATCCCTTACGGCTGGGTCGCAAGAAGAGATATGCTTGTGATTGCATCATTGGGAAACCACGACGTCAAGAGCGCCAAGGGCAAGCACGTCATGCAACTGTTCGAGATGCCGGCGCGGCGCTACCTGTCATCGGTCGGACCGGTGGACTTCATCGTGCTCGATGCGAACCAGGAGCGGTTCGATTCACAACGACGATGGTTGATCCGGAAACTGAGGGCGCCGGATCGCGGCTGGCGCATCGCGGTATTCCATCAGCCACCCTTCAGCTGCGCCCCGCACGGCAACACCGGACGAGTGATCGAGTCGTGGGTGCCGTTGTTCGAACGCTACGGGGTGGACTTGATTCTCAACGGCCACGAGCATGCGTACCAGCGGTTTGCGCGCCGGGGTGTCTCCTATGTCGTGACGGGGGGAGGCGGGGCGGATCTTTATGAAATCAAGCGCTGCGCGCCGGACACCCCTCGGCTGCGTGCGTTCGACGACGATTCGCACCACTTCGTGACCATCGAGGGAGACTACGAGCGACTGCTCGTAACCGCGATCGCTGCAGACGGTTCGGTGTTGGACTCGTTCGAACTGCCGGCTGGACGTGTCTCCTAGGCTGGGTTGCGAGCTGCTACCGCTGCGCGACCCACATCACATGCGCGGCCGGCCGTAGGGAGATGACGCCACAGCGTCTCCCGCGCTCACAAACATTCTTGGGGGATCGGTGCACACTCGTTCGGTGCACACTCGCGTTTAACGTCCGGGGACGGGGTTCGTGATGTGCTCGTCCTGTCCCGGCCCCCCATCGATGCGGTCGTCGCTTCCGTCGCTTTCGAGGATGTCGTCGCCGCCCCCTCCCCAGAGCCGGTCGGCTCGGAGGTCGCCGGTCAGGATGTCATTACCGGGCCCGCCCAAGACCACATCCGCTCCAGGGATGCACGAGTTGTGCGAGCAGACCGATACGGCCGGTGTGTAGATGTTCCCGTCTCCTCGAAGGAGATCGTTGCCGGCTCCACCTCGAAGCCTGTCATGCCAAGCACCGCCGGAGATGGTGTCGTTTCCACCTTTCCCACGGATGACGTCGCGGCCGGATCGCCCTTTGAGCGTGTCGTTACCCGGTCCTCCCACCACCAGATCGTCATCCTGCACACCCGAGAGGCTGTCGGCTCCCTTGCCGCCGAAGAGCCTGTCCTCACCCGGTTCGCCGCTGACGACGTCGTTTCCCGGCCCCGCGCGCATGAGGTCCGACCCGGCGGTTGCGAAGAGGGCGTCGTCCCCCGGTCCTCCGTCGAACCTGTCGTCGCCGGCATCCGGTTCCGGATAGAAGAGCGGTGCGATCGCACTGATGGCGTCATTGCCGCTTCCTCCGCACATGATGTCGTCCCCGCCGCGACCGATGATCGTGTCGTTGCCACCCATTCCGTGGATGACGTCGCTGCGCGCGGTGCCCACCAGGGTGTCGTGGCCGGCGGTGCCCCGGATGGTGGGCGCCCGCCCGAAGCAGGGCGCGCCCTGCGGCCGCCGGAACCCAACCGACGTATCGGATGCGGACGTTCGGGCTTCGATCGCTTTCATCTCGGGATCCGAGCCGTCATCACCGTCGTCCAGCATGTTGCGTCCCTGACTTCCATCCAGGCGATCGATCCCTTCGCCGCCGGAAAGTGAATCCGATCCTTGAGAGCCTTCGATGATGTCGTCTCCGGCACCACCCGAAAGGATGTCGAGGCCCTCCTCACCGGTGAGGATGTCGTTGCCACCTCCGCCCTCGAGTGTGTCGTCCCCGCCCCCTCCGCGGAGACGATCGGATGCATCGGCGTTCCCCGGACCGCCGATCAGCACATCGGGCTGTAGTCCGCCACTGAGGTCGTCGGAGCCGGGGCCTCCGATCAGCACGTCGTCATCCTTCGCGCCGACGAGCGAGTCATCACCTGGTCCCCCGTCCAGGATGTCGTCCATGTTGCCGCCCCACAGGCGGTCGTCGCCGGGACCACCGTCGACACCGTCGTCATCCTTGCCTGCTCTGATCGCGTCGTTTCCTGGTCCCCCAGAATGGACATCGTGCTGGTCGCCACCCGAGAGCGCGTCGTCACCGCGCCCACCCACAAGCGAGTCCTCCGCGCCGCCTCCCGCCAGGCGGTCGTCGCCGGCTCCACCGACGATCGCATCCGCCCCCGCGCCTCCGCAGATTAGATCGTCGCCACCGAGGCCGCGGATGACGTCGTGCCCCGCGCCTCCGTCGATGACGTCACGCTGGGCCGTGCCTTCGAGGGTGTCGTCATGGTTGGTTGCGGGAATGGTCACCGTCGATCCGAGACATCGATCGCGCTCGCCGGCGTCGCCGAGGGCAATGGGTGTCGAAGCGATCGACGTCGAGGCGATCGAGATGAAGAAGACCAACGGCTGCGCAGGTAGTCTGCTCAACGGCCTCTCCCTTCGATAAAAAGTTGCTCTTGGCGGGAGTTGCTCTTGGCGAACTCGATGCTAGAAGTTCTTTCTTGCGACACGGTGAATAAGCGCGAACGCGCAGGGGACCATTACGTTGCGATTCCTGATCGTTCGGAAGAAGTTCATGTGAACTCCCCCGAACGGAGACTCGAGCGTTTCTGCTCGGTTTAGGTTTTGGTTATGCGCGCTGTGGTGGCAGGTGTCTGCATGAGCGTCGCTTTGGCTTGCGTGGGGACACCGGACGCCCGAGAGCTACGTACTCGCCGCACCGAGGTAAGCAGGGTGCCTCGCTCGGACGGCTTGACACGGCTTGCGATCTACAACTTCAACATCCACGCGCTGGAGAACGATTGGACGGCATGGATCGACCATGTGCGCGACTCACAGCACCTGATTAGCCCCGTGATCGTTCTGCTCCAGGACATACCTGCCGGGAAGATCGACGAGCTGCTCGATCGTTTCGAGGATCGAAAGAATGGGTTCAATGGAAAGTGGGCCGCTCGAACGTTCGTCTCACGACGCGGGGAGAGGGCGTTAGCGCGCACCGTCGCCTGGGACCGCACCGCTCTGAAGTTGATGAGGGTGCGAACCTTTCGCGGGTTCGGCGGCAGCGCCCTTGCGCCTCGATGCTCGAGGGATGATAACGCCGGTGCTGTGCAGGTGGTCCTTATGCATCGATCGAGCCGTCGAACCGTCTCGGCGACCAGTATCAAGTCTCCTCATAAGAAAGACTTTGATGCCTGCGCACGACGCAACGCCGGCTTGCTCGATGCGAAGCTTGCAGAGCAAGGCTGGGTTGGGGACTTGACCGTCGTGGGCACCGACGCGAACGCCCCCGACAGATACCGGGGAAGCTGGACGTGCTGGTACCGACGGGCCAACGCAGCCCTCGGCCCGCGCTGCGGCGGAACTGCGGTTGGCGGATTCGAAGACCCCATCTACACGGTCTGCCGTCGTTCCGGCACCGACCACCAGAACGCGCTCCGATGCCTTCGGAGCGCCCACACGAACCGGGCCCAGCCGCCAATAGGCGGACGGATCGATTTCATCTTGTCTCGGGTCGGGTCGGGCGAGCTTCAGGTTGCAGCCGCCGAGACGCTCCCGCTGGGGGCGCCAGGGTGTGACAACCAATCCCCCGGACGCAGCAGGGATTGCTACTCAGACCATCGCTCGGTGTACGTTCTCATAGAACTCCCCTGACGGCGTGCGTGGTGTTCCGAGTGGGAAGCTGGTTTACATGGAGAGGGCCCCCGGAAGCGGGAGCCCTCTTTGTAGGCTGTGTCCGGGCCAGGGAGCCGGCCCCGACCGCGCAGGTTATTTGACCGGCCAGACGATCTCGGTTTCGAACCGGGTGGGATCTTTCACTTCGCTGGGATCGTTGAGGTAGACGTCGAAGGGGGGATTGGCGGTCGACAGACCCTGCTTGTCGATCCACACTTCCATCTCCCGATAGGCCATGCCGAGTTCGTCGTACGGTCCCACGTGCAACGCATGGGCGGCTCGTCCGCCGGGGAAGGTTCGCAGAATGTACCCGTCCGGCGCTTCTGAGGCCCCCTTGACCGGCGCGCAGCACTCGATCGTCCACGAGTCCTCGGACATCCGGTGGTAGACGAGGCGCGGAGGCCCGGCGGGGGTGATCCCCTCCTGGCCGATGAGGTCGTAGAGGCGAACATAGGTGACACCAGAGTCGGGGCTGATGCCCTCGGGCGAGGTTTCGAGCGTGAGGCCGATCACCTCGGTGGGTTCGAGGTCTTTGATCTTGATGTCGTAGGTCATGACGGCTCCTTTCTTGATGAAGTCTTCGACGCGCCTGAGCTTCTGCTCGTCGCGCCGTACGTGCTCCTCCAGCACGGCTCGGTGAGCGTCCAGACGGGCGCGCACCTTGTCGGCATCGGACTCGGTCACCAGCTCGCGGATCTCATTGAGAGGTATGTCGAGGGTTCGAAGGATGGCGATGGCGCGGGCTACCGCTGCCTGATCCGGCCGGTAGTACCGGTAGTTCGTTGCGGGGTCCACGTACGCGGGGTGCAGCAGGCCGGACTCGTCGTAGAGCCGCAATGCCTTGATGCTCAGCCAGCACATCCTCGAGAACTGTCCGATGGTCAGCGATTGGGTCAACTTTCACCTCCCTTCTTAGAGGAGCATGAAGCCTCCCCCGGGGGGAGGGTCAAGAGCCCTGACGCAAGATCCTGGTTCGGTCTCAGACCTCGTTACTCTCTACGGTTTCGAGGATTCGGGTCTGTGGGGTGCCGGCGAGAGCAGGAGCGTTCTCTCTGGTGGGCCAGACTCTTTCCCGCAAGGCTCGAGAATGGCCTGTGATTCTTCAGTTGAATCGAAATCGAGGTCGATCATCACGTAGTCGGAGTCGTCCACCGGTTGGCGGATGGTGTAAACGACGAACCCCGCCTGCGCTCGAAGATCTGCGAAGCGGTCGAACGCCGCCTTCGACTCGCTGAAGTTGGTGATGCCGTGTTCGATGTGAAGTGTTGGCATATCGACTCCTCCTGCTTTGCCGTTGTTACGTGCAGGGCCGTATATGTGAGTTCGTTGCTTTCTACCGCTCCTACGCGTCGTGTATATATCTCGACCAAAGAACCGCTAAGACGGATCCTCCCGCTGGGGCAGTCTCTTTCAAAGACGATTCCAATAATGAACGCACTACGAGAATGATATCGTGTTGATGATGTCAAGCTTATTGTTCTTTATCCGTAAAGCACCCTTTTGTATGTTTCTTCTCTTTGTGGTCGTGCTCATCCTAATTGTGATCATGTGCGTTCTGCCGCCTCCAACCGGCCATAACGTAGACCACACCGACGACCATATGGTCGGCATCGCGCCCGTGCTGTCGCTTATCGCAATGGCGCTGTTGGCAATGACCTCGGCTTTTTCTATGAGCCTTCCGCAGCGTCCAATAGCCCTTAAGGGTTTCCACAGGTGGTCGCGGCTGATTCAACCACCCCTTCTCGTCTGTAGCTGTGTTCATCACAGCCCCCCGCTTAGGCGCTGATACCACTCCTTTCTACAGAGTTACTTCAAAACCAGAAAGGAATGACGTTGAATAGGACGAGAATTACAATGGCCGTGGCTCTTGGTCTGTCACTCCTTGCGTGGGGCTGCAGCAACGCGTCTGACCCAGGGGCACCCTCCGACCGGCACAACGAAGCAGATATTACCTTTGTACAGGACATGATCCCTCACCATGAGCAAGCGATCGAGATGGCGGAAATCGCATCGGAAAGCAGCACTCCCGCTATTCAAAATCTTGCGCGGCAGATCGAGCGCCAGCAAGATCCCGAGATTCGCAGGATGGAGAACCTACTCGAAGAGTGGGGTGAGCCGATGGGAATGGGCGAGCATCACATGGGATCGATGCCCGGGATGATGTCGGAGGAGCAACTTCAGGAGCTCAAATCGGCCTCCGGTCTGTCGCTTGACCGCATGTTCCTGACCATGATGGTTGAGCACCACAAAGGTGCCATAGAAATGGCCGAAATGGAGATCGACCAGGGGGAGAGCGAGGACGCCATCGTTTTGGCGGAGGACATCGCCCAAGCCCAACGTTCGGAGGTAGATGCGATGCAACCACTGCTCGGCGAGATGGGCAGCTGACTATTATCAGAAAACCGCGCACCTGTCGCAGGAAGAGTAAGAATGGAACGATCGATCCCGCGAGTCATCGATCCCGCGAGTCACGGGGTTTCGGCAAGTCGGGACCCCTTCCTTACCCGATTATGCTGCGGGTCTGAAGACTCGCGGGTCCTGCTCCAATCATGTGGGCCCGTCCCTAGGGAGGTAAAGGTTGCCTTTGGCTCTGGCCCTCGTCGCCGGGGCGCTCGCGAGCGTCAACCCATGTGGGTTCCCGCTGCTGCCGGCGTTCCTGTCCTTTTATGTTGGAGCGGAAGAGGGCACGTTACCGGGTGGCCCGGCACGCATCAGGCAAGGTCTGCTCGTGGGTCTTCTCGTAGCGGCCGGGTTCCTCGGTGTGTTTGCGCTGGTCGGAGTGCCCATTGCCTACGGGGCGACGCAACTTACGAGCGCTATCCCGTGGGCAGGTTTGGGGATCGGGATTCTGATGGTGGCATGCGCGCTCGCAGGTCTCGCCGGCCGCGCCGTGTACCTGAATCCGCAACGACCGCTGCGGGTCGAACGGCGCAGGCGACCGGGCACGATGATGTGGTTCGGTGCGGCCTATGCGATCTGCTCTCTGGGCTGCACACTCCCGATCTTCGTGGCTCTTGTCGGGGCATCGCTCGCGACCGCAAGTGTGGTCGAGGGCACGATCGTTTTCGGGGCCTACGCGCTGGGGATGGCGACGATGGTGGTGGCGCTGTCCCTCGCAGCCGCCCTTGCCCGCGATGGGCTGGCACGCCGGCTCAAACGAATGCTGCCCTACATGAATCGCCTCGCTTCAGGTCTCCTCCTCATCGCAGGTGCCTACCTCACCTACTACTGGGCACGCGTCATCTGGTCGCCCCCGAAGTCGCTGGGCAGCGACCCCCTGGTTGGCATGATGACTCGATTCGCAACTCTGGTGCAGAGGGCCGCAGGGTCGTCCGGAGGACGTCTCGGAGTCCTGATCGCAGGAGGCGTTGTAGCGGTCGGCATCGGAGTAGCGATGTGGCAGTGGTCGGGCCAGGAGCGGTCTGAGACAGAGCCGGAGTGAATGCCATGAGTTCTGAGGCTCGACCCGTCAACAAGGCTCCACGAGCCAGACGACAATTGCTCCGGTTCTTGGTTGCGATCGTTCCCGCGCTTGCGTTCATCGGACTCTTGTGGATCGGACTCGCACGCACAGGATCGCAAGCTGAATCCGGGAGCAAAGCGCCGAGCTTCGAGCTCCCTCTCCTCGACGGCAGCGGAGTTCTTGCCGACGAGGACTTAAGTGGAAAGCCGGTAGTAATCAACTTCTGGGCATCCTGGTGCGTCCCATGCAGAGAAGAGGCACCGTTGCTCGAAAAGACGTGGCGTGCCTACCGAGACCAAGGCGTCGTGTTCCTGGGCGTCAATATCAAGGATGCGGAAAGTGACGCCAAGCGCTTCGTCAAAGACTTCGGCATCACCTACCCCATGGTGCGGGACCTTGGTCAAAGGCTGACACAGGACTTCGGTGTCAAAGGCCTGCCGGAGACCTTCTTTGTGGATCATCGCTGGACTTTTGTCGGCGCCGTCTCGGGTGCCCGAACCGAAGATGAGCAGGGCACAGTCTTTCTGGGCGCGATCTCGGAAGAAGAGCTGATATCGAACGTGGAGCTCCTTATCAGGCGGGCAGGGTCCACAGCGGAGGAGAAGCGATGAGGGTGGGTGCCGTTCAATCTAACGACGTCTTCATGGTCATCGGTTGGATTGCTGCTGCTTTCCGGCACGAGACCGGCACCGCCCTCGTGACGACGCCGGTGCGCTACCCGGCTAACCTCCGCAGTCGCCACAGGGGCAACCACAGCAAGGGCATCTGCCGTCACTCAACTCGTTCACCTCCTCGCTTCATAAACTTCACTTCGCACGGCCACAGATTTCCTTCGGTCGTCGCGGGGCACTCGAGCTCGGCCATGCTAGCCATCTCAGCCCGCATCTCAGAGAGTCGCTTCATCTCCGCGTCGATCTCTGCGATGCGGCGTTCTACGAGCGTCCTTGTATGCCCGCAGGGACAAGCGCCTCGATCCTGAATGTCGAGGAGCTCCCCGATCTCTGCGAGCTTGAGCCCCATCTCCTGGGCCCCTTTGATGAACCTGATCCGCTGTGCGGTCGAGTCGTCGTACTCGCGGTAGCCGGCGGGCGACCTCGGAGCGGCCGGAAGCAGTCCCTCTTTCTCGTAGAAGCGGACCGCGTCGGTGGACACGCCCGCCCGTTCTGCGATATCGGACACCTTGAGAG
>JALZIQ010000095.1 GCA_030860205.1 Actinomycetota bacterium
CTGACGGCCATCCTGATATACGCGGCGATTCCGGGAACGGGATTGCTGAAGAGCCTGCTCTACCTGGCCATCCACATATCCTTCTTCGGAGCCCTGGCCGCGGGAATGCGTGCCCATCGACCCACCCATCGCAAGGGGTGGTACCTGTTCGGGGCGGGCCATCTTCTCTACCTGGTCGGAGATGTCTTCTGGTACCCCATCCAGGTCGGCTTCGGCGTGGTGCAGCCCTATCCCGGACCTGCCGACTACTTCTTTGTCGCCGGCTATCTGGTCATTCTCTGGGGATTGTGGGAGCTCATTCGCGCCAGAGGCGGGGGCCGGGATCGGGCCGGCCGTCTGGACTCGGGGATAGTGACGCTGGGCCTTTCGGCCGTATCTCTCGTCTTCCTCATCGGTCCGAGCTTCGGGCTTTCAGGGCTTTCTCTTACGGCCCGGATCATTACCGCCTCCTTTCCCTTGATTGATGTCCTCTTTCTTGCTGTGCTTGCGCGTCTGGCCTTTGTCCCAGGGGCGCGCCTGCCCGCCTACAAATTTCTCTTCGCAGCAATCGTCAGTGAGCTGGTTGTCGATTCCTATTACTCGGCGAGCTCGCTCGCGGGAACCTTTTCCTTCGCCAGCCCCTTCCTCGTTGGCTACCTCCTCTTTTTCGTCCTCGGGGGGGCCGCAGTCCTCCATCCTTCCATGCGGACCCTCGCCGAGCCCGAGCCGAACCCCGAAGGCAAACTAACCCCGGCGCGCCTGGCGTTCTTGGCCGCCTCCGCTCTCGTGCCTCCACTGACAGTTCTCTTACTGGAGCTTCGGGGAGAGCCCGGCAACGGCGCCAGGGAGGACTTTGTACCGTTCCTGGCGGTCCTGTCCGGCGCGATGTTCCTTCTGGTCATCTACCGCATGCACGGCTTGGTGGTGGACATCACGCACCACAAGAAAATGGAAAGGCTCAAGAACGAGTTCACCTCGGTGGTGAGCCACGAGCTTAGGACTCCCCTGACATCCATAAGGGGGGCCCTGGGCCTCCTGGCCGGGGGGGCGGTCGGACCTCTGCCGGACAAGGCACAGCGGATGCTGACCATAGCGTCCTCGAACGCCGAAAGGCTCGTGCGGCTCATCGACGACATCCTCGACATCGACCGGATGGAATCGGGCAACCTCAAGCTGGAACACCGTCCCTGCAACGTCGCCGAGTTGCTGTCGCGAGCCGGGGACGAAATGGGGGCGATGGCACAGGACGCCGGCATCAACCTGTCCGTCGGATTACCGAACCTGGCCCTTGAAGCCGATCCTGATCGGGTGATGCAGGTATTGACCAACCTGCTATCGAACGCGCTCAAGTTCTCGCCCCCGGAAAGCACGGTGTCGCTGGGCGCCAGGGCGAAGGGAAACGACGTCCTCTTCTTTGTCAAGGACGAGGGGCGGGGCATCTCCGCCGACAAGACCGAGACGATCTTCAGCCGTTTCCAGCAGGTGGATTCCTCCGATTCCAGAGAGAAGGGAGGCACCGGGCTCGGACTCGCCATATGCCGAAACATCGTCGCACACCACGGAGGACGAATATGGGTGGAGAGCGCCCCCGACCAGGGCAGTCTGTTCTGTTTCACGCTCCCAGAGCGAATCGAATACGAAAGCTGTCCGCCGCCGATGGAGGCGCGTGGAGCAACCGTCCTCGTTTGCGACGATGACCCGGCCATTCTGGAGGTCACAACGACTTTGTTGGAAAAGCGCGGCTACAACACGGTCGCAGCCAAATCTGGTGAGGAGGCGCTCGAGCGCGCTGGCTCTACAAAGCTGGCCGCAGTCATATTGGACCTCATTCTCCCCGGCATGACCGGGTGGGAGACGGCCACAGCCTTCAAGGCCCGGCCCGACACCAAGGACGTCCCGATCATCATCCAGAGCATCGCGTCGCCGCGGCCCGGCCGTGCGCCGGTCGTCGACGTTCTTGAATGGCTGGGCAAGCCGATTGACGAAGCGTCGTTATTTGGGGCGCTCGACAAGGCGACAAGCAACAACAACAGCAGCATCAAGACCGTGCTCGTAGTCGAAGATGACTTGGACCTCGCGCAAGTGCTCACGACGACATTCGAAGGGAGCGGACTCGAGGTCTTTCATGCACCAACGAGCAGCCAAGCTATTCGCCTGACCGAGAAGCTCGTGCCGGACCTGATCGTGCTCGACCTGACATTGCAGGGTGGCAACGGTCTCGAGGTAGTGGACTGGCTCAATCGAAACGACCGGTTCAGGGGGATCCCGGTGGTCGTGTATACGGCCGAAGACCTCGACGAGCAGGACTTGGAACAACTGAAGGCGAATGGTTCAGAGGTGTTGGTCAAAGGTCGTGTCACCCCGGAGCAACTCGAAAAGAGAGTACTGAAGTTGCTCAACCAAACACGCGAAGAAGGAAGGAGGGGACCAGATTATGCCGAAATGCATTCTGCTCATTGACGACGAAGATCACATTAGAGAGGTCGCGCAAATCAGCCTGGAAGCGGTTGGGGGTTGGGAGGTGCTGAGCTCCGATTCGGGCGTTAAAGGCGCGGCCGTTGCCGGCAACGAGCAGCCCGACGCCATTCTTCTCGACGTCATGATGCCTGAGATGGATGGCCCCACGACCCTTCAGAGGCTCAAGTCGGATGGGGCCACGCGCTCGATCCCTGTGATCTTCATGACCGCTAAGGCGCAGAGCGGCGACCGACTCGCTCTCGAAAAGCTCGACGTTGCGGGCGTCATCATAAAGCCGTTCGATCCCCTGACCCTTTCCGAACAGGTTTCGGAGGTGCTTGGATGGGGCGCCTGACAGGCTTGGTCTACCCATCAAAGCCCGGCACATGAGAGACGAGGTTGCACGCCAGGCTGCCGATCTCGCAGACGCCAACTTGACGGAGGCCACGAAAAGGAAAGCATCGGCCGGCATGTCGGAGGAGGCTCTGGCGGCCATAGGCAAGATATGGGAGCGACGCAAGGACGAGATAATCGGCAAGATCTCGGTCCTGGAGGAGGCAGCCGCCTCCTTCTTGGAGGGTGACGTCGACGTCGAATGCCGCCACACGGCAGAACGCGAGGCGCACAAGCTCGCCGGCTCTCTCGGCACGTTTGGTTTCTCGGAAGGGTCCCGCCTCGCCAGAGCCCTCGAGCAGAACCTGGCGGGCAACGACGATTTCGGTGAGGGTCAGAAGGCGGATATCTCAAAGCTCGCGGCATCTCTCCGGCGGACGATGGAGCAAACTGCTGGTAGGGATTCTCCTACCGACGAAAAGGAAGAGCCGGAAGACGACTCCCCTCACATCCTGGCGGTTGGGAATAACCCAGATCTAGTTGAGCGCATTGGGCCCGAGGCGGTTGCCCGAGGCATGCGCCTGACTACAGCGCATCATGCAGCCGAGGCTCGTTCCGCGGTGGCCGCGCAACGCCCTGACGTTGTCTTGCTCGACCTCGAGAACATCGGCGAAGCGGTGGATGGTCTCGACCTGCTCGAGGAGCTAAGCGGACGCACCCCTCCCCTGCCGGTGCTCGTCCTCACGGAGAGTGACGCGCTCACGGATCGTGTAGACGTTGCCCAGCGTGGGGGAAGTGGGTTCTTGAACAAAGCCCTTCCGTCGTCACAAATGATCGAAGCCGTCGCCCAGATGCTCGCCCGTTTGTCCGACGCAGAAACGAAGGTGCTTGCAGTAGACGATGATCCCAGTATCCTCGGCGCGCTCAAAGCGCTTCTGGAGCCTCAGGGCTTGAGGTTGAAAGCCGTCGAGACTCCCCTCGAGTTCTGGGCGGCCATGGAGGAGTCGTCTCCAGACCTCGTCATTCTCGACGTGGAGATGCCACAGGTGAGCGGAATCGAACTTTGTCGTGTGCTGCGCAGCGATCCGCGGTGGACGGGGTTGCCTGTGATCTTCTTGACCGCACATGTTGACTCGGACACGGTCCAGGAGATTTTCAACTCTGGAGCCGACGATTACATCAGCAAGCCGCTGGTCGGGGCGGAGCTCATTAGCAGAATTAGCAACCGCCTCGAGCGCATACGTCTCTACCGGCGAATGGCGGAGACGGATCCGCTCACAGGCACGGCCAATCGGAGAAAGTCAACCCAGGTGCTCCAGCAGCTCGAGCGCTTATCAGACCGCTACAGCCAGCCCTTTTGCCTTGCCGTCATTGATCTCGACAACTTCAAGAAGGTAAACGATACATATGGGCACGGCGCTGGAGACGACGTGCTCCGGGGGCTCGCCAGCCACCTGCTGAGAGCCTTTCGAGGCGAAGATGTAGTTGCCCGCTGGGGTGGCGAAGAGTTTGCGGTCGGCATGTACGGCATGTCCCGCGGAAACGGTGTGCAGAGACTTGCCGAGCTTCTCGAGTCCTTCCGTGAGGAGCGGTTTGTCGGGCCCGACCAAGAGGATTTCGGAGTGACCTTCAGCACTGGCGTCGCGCAGTATCCGGAGGATGGTGCCAATTTGCAAAGCCTTTATCGAGCCGCCGACGACGCCCTTTATCACGCAAAGGAGGCGGGGCGTAATTGCGTGCTTCCGGCCGGGTGGTACTCCCACATCGAGGAAGCGGGCTGGAGTGACGTCGTTGTCGTTGCAGACGACGAGACACTTTCTGGTGCCATTGCGGATGGCCTGCGAACCCGCGGCTACAAGACTCGGGTGATATCGCAGGCGGACGAGGCCGCCGAGGCACTCGAGGAATGCATCCCCGGGCTGAAGGTGATCGTGCTCGATCTGAGCTTAGGGGCACCCGATCTCAAAGGCGTCGGTCTATTGAAACACCTCGCCGAGCGGCGCTGGCTGAGAGGCGCCAGGGTGATCGTGCTGGGCGAGCGGACGGCGGAGGCGGAGCTCCTGGAGGCGTTGGAGTTGGGTGCCTTCCACCACGTGCTCAAGCCGCTCAGCGTTCGGGCTCTCATGCACCGTATACAGGCCGCGGTGGAAGGCTGATTTGGGTTCAAGGAATTCGT
>JALZIQ010000013.1 GCA_030860205.1 Actinomycetota bacterium
ATTGTTGTGCACGCCGCGGTGGCGCTTTCGCGCCACCGCGTGCGCCAGTGGACCTTGTCGCGCGGGGGAAGAAGTACCCCATGATTCTTCAACAAGACCACCTCCTCGCCGACTGACTTGGTAATAACAAGCCGTTGAAGCACAAGCCTTCGCTCTGACGACTTGTGGTATCCACAATTCGTGATTGCCGCCCTCGGTATCCAAGGACTTCGCAGCAGGGAAACCGTGAACCCCCGCCACCCGGCGAGGGCCGCCTGGGCCTCCTACGCAATAGACCCAAATCCAACAAGTTTCAAGGTGGACGGCGTCGAGTGGAAGATCGGGGAACACGCCGGCACACACAAGCCCGGCGGCGAGTGGTCCCGCGACCCAGATGACTTGAACGAGATGCCCGAGGGCGGGATCACGGCGCGCATGCTGCGTCAGATTCCCCTTGGCAACTTTGTCGAGGGAGTTTCAAAGATGGCCGCCAGTCAATCGGGCGCAAATCTGCCCGCAGGGTGGGCCTCGTCAGTTACTAGGCGAGCGCCTGCGCGTCCCGGCAGGGCTGGTAGAGATGATCTTTACTACGCAGTTTGGGCGCAACGTTATGTCAACAATCTGGGAAACCGCTCCCCGATAGCGTCACTGGCGAAGCATTACAGAATGAAGCCGGCGGGGGTCAGCCATTTAGTCCACGAAGCCCGATTCAGAGACCTATTGACTAAGTCTGCCCCTGGGCGCGCCGGGGGGGTTCTCACAGACAAGGCCAGAGCGCTGCTCGTCAAAGCCCAAGCAAGCAGCGAAGTGAAGCATAAGAAGAAGGGACGACGCTAGTGGCCTGGACGCGAAAGCTACCTAGCGGGCGCTATCAGGGCCTCTATCGGGACGCGAACGGGCGCGTCCGCACCACCGGCACGTTCACGCGTAAGGGCGACGCCCAGGACGCCGGCGGGGAGCAGGAGAGCAAACTTCGCCGGGGTGTCTGGCTCGACCCAGAGCTGCAAAGAGTGACGGTCGAACAGTGGGCTGAGCGGTGGCTTGATGGCGCGCGGCCGATGCTCAAGCCCAAGACAGTGGCGAGCTACGAATCTCTGCTGCGCTCTCGCGTACTTCCTGTCTTCGGTCGCCAGCCCCTGCGCGCGGTCCAGCCCTCAGACGTAACGGCGTGGATCGGGGGCATGGTGGAAAGCGGCGTAAGCCCGTCGCGAATCCGTCAAGCGCATGTCGTGCTGCGATCCATGCTCCAGGTTGCCGTGAAAGACGGCTATGTCGCGCGCAACGCCGCGGTGGGAGCCAAGCTGCCACGGATCGAGCACAAAGAAGCGCCCTTCTTCGAGCCCGAGGTGGTTGACACTATCTCCGAGGCAGTAGCGCCTCCATACGAGGCCCTGATAGCCGTCCTTGGCATCTGCGGGCTTCGGTTCGGCGAGGCCGCGGCACTTAGGCGTCGCCATGTCGATGGATTGCGCCGGCGCCTTTTGGTCGAAGAATCACTAGCAGAGATTTCAGGCAAACTGATTTTCGGGCCAACAAAGAGCCACACGCGCCGGGCAGTTCCACTCTCCCCCGGCGTCACCGCACGGCTGGATTCCGGACTGATTTCCAAGTGCCCAGACGACCTCGTATTTACGGCTCCTAGAGGTGGCCCCCTGCGTTATCAGAATTTCCTGGGCCGGGTGTGGCATCCGACACTCGAGCTGCTCGGATTGCCCATAGTCGGGGTGCACGTCCTGCGCCACTCGGCCGCGGCCCGAATGATCCAGGCCGGCGCTTCCCCAAAGACACTTCAGACGGTGCTCGGACATCGGAGCGCGGCCTTCTCTCTCACCGTTTACGGGCACCTGTTCGACGCCGACCTTGACGCACTGGCGGACAAGCTGGACACGACCGAAAGGAAGCTTTCATAGTTTCTGCTGCACATATGCTGCACGCCCGAAACGAGTTCCAAGCAGACGGCGACCAGTACCCCCTCTGACCTGCGCTTTTAGGGTGGGGCCGGCTGGACTCGAACCAGCGACCAACGGATTATGAGTCCGCCGCTCTGACCAACTGAGCTACGGCCCCCACTTGGCTCTAGCCACACCTAAGCCTAGATGCCTCCAGCGAACTCAGGGTACGCGAACCCGCCTGCTCGGGCACCGGCCGACAAAGGAGCTCTGGGAGCTCCGGGGGCGGGACTCGAACCCGCAACCTGCCGGTTAACAGCCGGACGCTCTGCCGATTGAGCTACCCCGGAACGAACGGTCACATCCTAAGGGCAGGAGGTCCCCTTACAGATGAGGGATCTCCCCTGGGTCTTGGGCCCACGTCACAGGGCCGGCCGTCACCTGGAGGGTTGGCACCCTCCACCCGGGGGCATACGATGCAAAGTTCCACCATCGTTGCCTTACCAGGAGGGACCGCCATGAGAGGTCGAGTTGGGCTGTTCATTGGATTCGGGGCCGGGTACGTGCTCGGCGCCAAGGCCGGCACCGAGCGCTACGACCAGCTGATGCGGCTGTACGAGAACATGCTCCAGTCCCCCAAGGTCAAAGAGGCCACCGGCAAGGCCAAGGGCACGGTAGGCACCGGCCTGGAGCAGGCTCGCGAGAAGGCCAGGGAGGGCCGCGAAAAAGTCGGCTCCTCGGTGAGCCAGCGGCGCAGCAGCAGCAGCGGAGGCGACGGCACGCTGTCGGTCGCTCCCCCTCCCACCGTCTGAGCGGGAGGGCCGGCCAAGACCCGGCCCGTCAAATCCAAAGGGTGAGCCGGCAGCCGCCCCGGCTCGACTCATCCCTACTCGAGGTAATCCCGGAGCTTCTGACTCCTCGAGGGATGCCGGAGCTTCGAGAGCGTCTTCGATTCGATCTGCCGGATGCGCTCGCGCGTCACACCGAACTTCTTGCCCACTTCTTCGAGGGTACGGGGCTGACCGTCGACCAATCCGAATCTCAGACGGATGACGTCTTTCTCACGGTCGGCAAGCGTATGCAGCACCGACTCGAGCTGTTCCTGCAACAAGCGGAACGATGCACGCTCCAGAGGCACGACAGCCTCTGAGTCTTCGATGAAGTCGCCTAAGTGCGAATCCTCTTCCTCCCCAATGGGAGTCTCGAGTGATACCGGCTCCTGGGAGATCTTCTGGATCTCCCGCACCTTCTCGGAAGAGAGCTCCATCTGCTTGCCGATTTCCTCGGTGGTGGGCTCGCGTCCCAGGTCCTGGAGCAACTGCCGCTGAATGCGCAACAGCTTGTTGATGGTCTCGACCATGTGCACCGGGATCCGGATTGTGCGCGCCTGATCTGCGATTGCGCGCGTTATAGCCTGACGAATCCACCAAGTGGCGTAAGTGGAAAACTTGAATCCCTTGTCGTAGTCGAATTTCTCTACCGCCCTTATCAACCCCATGTTGCCTTCCTGGATCAGGTCCAAAAAGGCCATGCCGCGCCCAACGTAACGTTTTGCGATCGAAACCACCAAACGCAGGTTGGCCTCTACCAGGTGACGCTTGGCGAGGACCCCGTCGTGCTGCACCACCATGAGTTCCGCAACCCTGGCGCCGGGCAGGCGGTCGCCTTCCAATGCCAAGCGCTCTGTCGCAAGCATCCCGGCCTCGTATCGCTTGGCCAACGAAACCTCTTCTTGGGCCGTAAGGAGAGGAACCCTTCCGATCTCTTTGAGATACATCCGGACCGGATCGTTGCTCGGCGCCTTGAGCGCAAGCTCGACCTCGCGGCGCGCCTTCGCGCGTCCCTCGTCGACATCGGCGGTCGTCTCCACCGGGTCGCTGGGTTCTTCGTCCTCCTCGACGATCCCCTCCTCCTCGAGGATATCGACGCCCATGTCGATAAGGCGCTGATAGATGAGGTCGGTTGCGTCAGGGGTAAGGTCGAGCACAGATAACTTCTCTGCAAGATCAGCGCCGGTTATCGATCCCTCCGCCCGCGCATTTCGCAGAATCGTTTCCACTTCGATTCGGTCGGGTGCGATCTCTGTAAGCGTACCGCCAGCTTGAGTGTCTGTTTCTAAACCTACCGGCGGCTTCGTGAACCCCGGCTCCGTCATGCTTCATCCCCCCGGAGAGTACGTAGTAAGTCTCGCCGCTCGGCCTCTAGGCCGACCAGCTCGGTGAAGAGGGCGTCGTGTTTGGCTGGGTCGTTTAGCGGGTTGACCTCCTGGAGCGTCGCCCGACGGCCTTTTATCTCGCGCTCGAGCTGGAAGATGTGCAAACGTGCGAATACCTCCGAAGGCCGCACCTCTCCACTTGTGTTCTCGGCGCCGACCGTCAGCTCGGTGTAGAGCGACAAGGCGTCGGGCGAGAGATGCTCGGCGGCGCCGGCCAAGCTGCTGGATGCACCCGGACGGATGCTTCGGAAGAGCTCCCTTCGAACCGGAGAGGTAAAACTCTTCTCCGACAACTTGGGCATCCAGGCGCCCAGTTCTTGAGTGTGAGTGGTCAAGATTTGTAACGCCTCCAATTCTACTTTCACATGTCCGGGGAGCCGGCGGTCGCGATCCCGCTCGATTGCATCCCTCCGCTCCCAGGAAGCTCCAAGCTGCTCACTTACGGCCCTTTGAACTGCGTCCGGGTCCACTCCGATCATCCGTGCTGCCATGAATGCGTATTCGTGTCGAGCGATTACGTCGGGTTGCCAGACTAGCACCTTCGCAGCCTCGCGCACCGCCCTGGAGCGCGCTTCGGGCGTATCGAGCGCCACTTTTTCGATGGTTTGCTCAAGCTTGTGCTGTAACAGCGGCTCGGCTCCCTGCATCACCTTCCGGATTCCTTCGGCGCCGTCCTCAGCGACGACGTCCGCAGGGTCATGGCCGGCAGGCAAGGGGGCAACAAGAATTTCGAGGCCGATCCGGTGGTGGATTCCGAAGCTCCGGTCGGTTGCGCCTCTGCCCGCCTCGTCGGCGTCGAACATCAACACGATGCGGTCGGTGAACTTCTTGAGCAGCTCAAAGTGGGACTCCCCCAGCGCGACACCGTTCGTGGCGACCGCCTCAGTGATGCCCGCCTCGTGCAGCGCTATGACATCGGTGTACCCCTCGACGACTATTGCGACACCGCGAGAAATGCCTGATTTCGCGCGATCGAGCCCGTACATCAGCCGGGACTTCGCGAAAACCGGAGTTTCGGAGGTGTTCAGGTACTTCGGCTGAGCATCGCCCATAGCACGTGCTCCGAAGCCGACGACATCGCCCTGCAAGCTCTTGGTCGGAAAGACGATGCGGCCCCTGAAGGTGTCGTAGAGACTCCCGTCGCCCTCGCTCTTGCGGCCGAGGTCTGCCCGGATGATCTCATCTGTGGAAAAGCTGTGGGCCATCAGTTCCTTACAGAGAGCGTCCCGCCCCGGCGCCCACCCGAGCTGCCACCGCCGCGCTACCTCACGGCCGAACCCGCGGCCTTCGAGATAGCTGCGCGCCCGGCTCGCGTCCGGCGATGTCAGCAACGCCCGTTGGAAGAAGTCGGTGGCTGCTGCATTCGCCTCCAACAAACGGGTCTTGAGGCCCCGGATCCTCTGTTCTCCCGGCCGCGACTCTTCGTACCGCAAGTCGAACCCGTTCTTGCGCGCCAGCCATTCGACCGCTTCGGGAAAGGGGAGGCTCTCCACCTCTTGCACGAAGTGGTAGACGTTTCCGCCACGTCCACAACCAAAGCAGTGCCACAGACCCTTTGCAGCGTCGACCGTGAATGAAGGCGTTTTCTCGGTATGAAAAGGGCACAACCCTTTGAAGGTCTGCCCTCCGGAGCGTTTCAGCGGAGAGTACGCGGCCGCCACATCGACTATGTGCGCCTTGTCCCGCAGCGCATCGATGTCCTCTTCCCTGATCCTTGCCACTGTTGCCCCGCTTACCTATGAAGAAATACGGCGGGTGAGAAAGCACCGATCATCCTAGAACGCCCACACCAGGAGGAAGTTCGCCCGCTACAGACTCAAACGCCCTCAAAGCAAAGCGGTCGGTCATCCCCGCCACATAATCTACCGCCCGTACGCGTTCATCGATTTCATCTGGGGTCCCCGGCTGCAAGGGCGCGAAACCTTCGTGGTTCGGCGCGCCGTTCTGCTCGAAGTGTTCGAGAAGCCCCTGCACGATGAGCTCAACGGATTCTGGCGTCGGAGGTCCTTCCCGGCCCAGGTACACACGGTCAAACAAGAAATCCCGAGTGACCCCCATGGCATCGAACACCTCGGGGCTCATGGAGATGGTGTCACTCTCGGCAGATGCATCGATGAGATCCGCAACCATCGTGTGTATGCGACGAGAGTGCGAATCACCGAGCACCTCAATCGCCGCATCGGGCAGTTCACCCTCGGCGAGGATTCCCGCCCTGATTGCGTCGTCGATGTCGTGATTGATGTAGGCAATCCGATCCGCGTATCGGGCGATCTGTCCCTCGAGAGAATCCGGCATCGCCATCGACCACGTGTGGTTGGCGATGCCGTCTCTCACTTCCCAGGTGAGATTCAGGCGCTCGAGCACCTCGACGATCCGAACCGATTGAAGATTGTGCCGAAAGCCGGGATGAAACCGGGCCACGATCTGTTCACCCTGGTGGCCGAACGGCGTATGCCCGAGATCGTGACCCAGACAGATCGCCTCCACGAGATCCTCGTTCAACCTCAGGGCGCGTGCGATCGTCCGAGCCACCTGCGTCACCTCGAGGGTGTGGGTCAGGCGCACCCTGTAGTGATCGCCCTCGGGCGCCAGGAAGACCTGCGTCTTGTGGGCAAGACGCCTGAACGCCTTGCTGTGCACGATCCGATCGCGATCCCGTTGGTACATGGTTCTGATGTCGTCTTCCGGCTCGGCCAGGGCCCGCCCCCGTGAGCGGGACACGGACTGTGCCCTCGGCGACAAAACCTCGAGCTCCAGCCTCTCGGTGCGTTCTCGGTGGCGAGCGTCCACATGCCGACGCTAGCCCAAAGCCGAGGCAAGCTGAAGAAACGAGTGGGCCGCGCCACAAAGCTATTTCGAGCTGGACTCCGCCTTCCCGAGAACCGCCTGAGCCGCCGCCAGGCGCGCCACCGGCACCCTGAACGGCGAGCAGGAGACGTACTCCAGCCCCAGCTCTTCGCAGAACGCGACCGAGTCGGGGTCGCCGCCGTGCTCCCCGCAGATCCCGAGGTGGATGCCAGGGTTTGCCTCCCTGCCTTCGACCGACGCGATCTCCATCAGGCGCCCCACTCCGGGGCGGTCGATCGTCACGAACGGGTTGGCCGGAACCAGCTTGCGCTCCTCGTACATCGCCAGGAACTTGCCGATATCATCGCGCGAGAAACCGAAGGCGGTTTGCGTGAGGTCGTTAGTGCCGTACGAAAAGAAGTCGGCGTGCCCGGCTATCTCACCTGCGGTGACGGCGGCCCGAGGCAGCTCGATCATGGTCCCGAACTCGACGTGCACATCGACCCCGGCTGCATCGATGACCTCTTTGGCCACCGGATCGAGCTCCTCTCGCATCTGCCGCAGCTCCTCGGCCGTGGCGGCGAGCGGGATCATTATCTCGGGCTTGGGATCGCCGCCGTTCTTCGCGACCTCGCAGGCCGCCTCGATGATGGCTTTAGTCTGCATCGCGTACAGTCCCGGCTTGAGTATCCCGAGGCGCACGCCACGCAACCCGAGCATCGGGTTCGCCTCCTGCAGCTCTTCGACCTTCCGCAGCATCGTGTGGGCCGCGTCGAGGGAGATGGTCTCGTCGCGCAGCTTGACCTCGTCGTAACCTCGCTCTTCGGCCAGCGCGACTTCGATCGCGAGGTCGACGTGATTGGGCAGGAACTCGTGCAAAGGCGGGTCGAGCAGCCTCACCGTGACCGGCAGCCCGTCCATCGCCTCGAAGATCCCGACGAAGTCCCCCCGCTGCAGCGGCAGCAGGGCCTCGTAGGCCTCGTTCTCTTCCTCCTCGGTATCGGCGAAGATCATCTTCCGGACCGCCCGGACGCGCTCCTCGCCCAGGAACATGTGCTCGGTACGGCACAGGCCGATGCCCTCGGCGCCGCGTACTCGTGCGTTGGTGGATTGGTCGGGCGTGTCTGCGTTGGCGCGGACCCTGAGCCGCCGGTTCTCGTCGGCGAGCGACATGAACCGCTCGTACGCCTGCCACAGCGTGCTCTTGCGCCCCGCTTCCTCGCCCGTTATCGCGCTCTCGAGCTCGGAGGGCTCGGTCTCGAGCTTTTCGGCGTAGATGGTTCCATCGGTGCCGTCGATGGCGATCCAGTCACCCTCGGCCACAGTCGAGTCCTTCACCTTGAACTGCTTGGCCTTACGGTCGATGCGGATCGAATCGGCCCCGCACACCGCCGGGATGCCCTCGCCGCGCGCCACGACCGCCGCATGCGAGTTGGTGCCGCCGGCCGACGTAAGGATTCCCTGAGCCGCGACCATGCCGTGGTAGTCGTCCGGGGTCGTCTCCCGTCGCACAAGGATCACCGGCTCGCCTTCGTCGGCCCAGGTCGACGCGTCATCCGCGGTGAACACGACCCGGCCGACGGCTGCGCCCGGAGACGCGTTCAGACCGGTCGCCACCGGCTCCGTCGAGTCCTTCAGCTCGGCCTTGATCCGCGGCTTGAAGAGCTCGTCGAGCTTGTCTGCCGTCAGACGGTCGCGCACCGCCTTGACATCGTCGATGAGGCCCTCCTCGACCATGTCGTAGGCGATCGCCCACTCGGCCAGCGCGGTGCGCTTTCCCGTACGGGTCTGGAGCAGCCACAGCTTTCCCTGCTCGACGGTGAACTCGATGTCGCACATGTCTTTGAAATGGCGTTCGAGCGTCCCCATGTGACCTTGCAGCTCGTCCCATGCCTCGGGCTGCACCCCACCCATATCCTCGAGCTTGAGCGTGTTGCGGATCCCGGCGACGACGTCTTCGCCCTGCGCGTCGACCAAATAGTCCCCGTAGGGCTTCTTCTCGCCGCTCGAAGGGTCGCGCGTGAACGCAACACCGGTCCCGGAGTCCTCGCCCTTGTTGCCGAAAACCATCGACTGGACGTTGACCGCGGTCCCGAGGTCATCGGAGATCTTGTTGCGCCTCCGGTAGTCCCTGGCGCGCCGGTTGTCCCACGACTTGAACACGGCCTCGATCGACAGGTGCAGCTGGTCGGTCGGATCCTGCGGGAAGTCCCGGCCAGCCTCCTTCGCCACGATCTCCTTGAAGCGGCCGACCAGCTCCTTGAGGTCCTCGGTGTCGAGCTCGAGGTCGTTGGTGACGCCCTTGGACTCCTTGGCGGCCTCGATTGCATCCTCGAAGTGATCGCCTTCGACGCCCATGACGGTCTTTCCGTACATCTGGAGCAGCCTCCGGTAGGAGTCCCAGGCGAAGCGCTCGGATTCGGTCTGGGCGATCAGACCTTCGACGCTGTCGTCGTTCAGACCGACGTTCAGCACCGTGTCCATCATTCCGGGCATGGAGAACGGCGCGCCGGAGCGCACCGAGACCAGCAGGGGGTCCTTGGGGTCACCGATGGCGCGGCCCATGGTCTCTTCCAACGACTTGCGGTGCTCCGCTGCCTCGTCCAACAAACCTTCGGGAAAATCCTGTCCCGCCTTGCGGTAGGCATTGCAGGCCTCGGTTGTGATCGTGAACCCGGGCGGCACAGGCAAGCCGAGGTTGGTCATCTCGGCAAGATTGGCGCCCTTTCCACCCAACAGGTTCTTCTGGGAGGCGTCACCTTCGGAAAAGTCATAGACCCATTTGGCTGTAGTCACCGCGTGTGACCCCTTTCATCCATCATCGAGATCGAGATCGAAGACCTTGTCTTCCTCGCCGAGTTGAACCTCGGCCCTTCCTCTGTGCCCCTGCGCATCCCAAACCCTCAGCGTCCACATTCCCGCGCCGAGGTGGTATCGATAGCGCCCTCCGTGATCGACCTGAACCTGGTCGAGGACATCTCCCGAGGCGTTGAGAACCTCCACGACGGCGCTCTCCGCGGGCTCGCGCCCGTGGACCGTGATTGTGCCCGTGAGCAGGCTCATGGCTCGAACCTCTTGCGCAGGTACTCGATCAGGCCCTGCATCGGAATACGCTCCTGGTCCATGGAGTCGCGGTTGCGCACCGTCACCTGGCTGTCGACCAAGGTATCGAAGTCGACGGTGACACAGTAGGGGGTGCCGACCTCGTCCTGGCGGCGGTATCTCTTGCCGATCGAGCCCGTGAAGTCGAAGTCGGTGATCCAGTGCGGTCGCACGTCGTCGGCGAGGTGTTCGGCGACCGGACCGAGATCGGCATGCTTGGACAGGGGCAGCACCGCCACCTTGGTCGGAGCGAGCCGCTTGTCGAGGGCGAGCACCACCCGGCGCTCCATTTTTCCCGAGGCGGTCGGCGCCTCCTCTTCCCTGTAGGCGTCGATCATGAACGCAAACGTGGGGCGCTCAACTCCCGCCGACGGCTCGATGACGTAGGGGATGTAGCGCTCGTCATCCTCCTGGTCGTAGTAGGACAGGTCCTGTCCCGAGTGGGTGGAGTGTGCTTTGAGATCGAAGTCGGTTCGATTGGCTATACCCTCGAGCTCGGACCAACCCATGCCCGGAAAGTCGTACTCGATGTCGAACGTGCGCTTTGCGTAGTGGGACAGCTCGTCCGCCTCGTGCTCCCGGAGGCGGAGTCTGTCGGTGCGCATGCCCAGATCGGAATACCAGTTCATGCGCTCGTTGACCCAGTAATCGTGCCAGGCCTCATCCGTTCCCGGCTTGACGAAAAACTCGATCTCCATCTGCTCGAACTCGCGCGTCCGGAAGACGAAGTTGTGGGGCGTGATCTCGTTGCGAAACGATTTTCCCTGCTGCGCTATGCCGAACGGGATCTTCTTGCGCGACGTCTGCTGAACCGTGGCGAAGTCAACGAACATCCCCTGGGCGGTCTCCGGGCGGAGGTAGGCGGCATTGGCAGACTCCTCGACCGGCCCCATGAAGGTCTTGAACATCAGGTTGAAGTTTCTGGGCTCGGTCCAAACGGGGCCCCGGCCGCAGTTGGGGCAGGCGCGTCCGAGGTCGATGTGGTCGGCTCGGAAACGATGGTGACACGACGTGCATTCGACCAACGGGTCGGTGAAGGTGGCAACGTGACCCGACGCCTCCCACACGGCAGGCGCCATCAGGATCGAGCTCTCGAGACCGACCACGTCGCCCCTGAGATCGACCATCGAGCGCCACCACTGCGTCTTGACGTTCCGCTTTAGCTCGACCCCCAAGGGCCCCCAATCCCAGGCGGAGCGGAGTCCTCCGTAGATCTCGCTGGAGGGGAAGACGAGACCCCTGCGCTTGCACAGGTTGACGATCGTGTCCAGAGTTACTTGGGCCATAGGAGGCATGATAGACGCCATGAGTTCCGATCCAGAGTGGGTGTACCCGCACCTTCCCACAGGCATGGGG
>JALZIQ010000025.1 GCA_030860205.1 Actinomycetota bacterium
GGGACTCTGATCACGAGCCTGCCCGACTTCGCATTCCCGTCTTTGACCGAGGTGGACAACACGAACCCTCCGTGACGCCGCGCCACCTCGACGGCGGCGGTGAGCGCCGAGCGGAAGTCGCCGTCCGCAACCGTTAGATCGAGGTCGGCCGTCTTTATAACGCGGGCGGCGACCGTGGGAAGAGCCACACTGTGAATCTGCGGCGCGCCCCCAGCGTCGAAGGACTCGTCGGACATCGGTTTCGAAGCGGCGCGCTCGGCCACTGCCTTCTCTGCGCCCCCTCCGCCCGCGGTGTCGTCCGAGCTGCCCCCGGTCCCGTCGGAGCCGCTGCAGCCGGCCAGCAACGCCCCCAGAATCCCCACCACGACCAACGTCCTGAACGTCCTGCGACCGTCCGTCATTGCCTTCTCCCTCGGTTTCGGGGTTATCGGTGATTGGACGGTTGAGGGAACGCGAATGTTCCCCAGCTAGATGCCGCGCCCTCCCCGAATGACCCGGTAGGCGAGCACTCCCGCCGCGAGGGCGAGGATGATCGACAGGACTGCGCCCGCGGTTTGCAGCCCGTCGGCGGCGGGTGCCTTGAACGACCCTGTGGGCGAGGGTTTGGGCTTGACCGCGATGGCTACGACGACAGCGGCCACGGCTCTGAGGGCGTCGCGGGAGCTTCGGCGAGCCCCGCCTCCGCCAGGACTTCGAAGAACAGCCTGAGCAGGCGTGCGGTGAGCCCCCAGATGACCGATCCGCGCCATATCCAGGCTTCGGTCGGATAGGTCCGGCCGCCATGGGAGAAGCCGGGCTCGGCCCGGATCTGGTCGGTCAGCTGCGCCAGGGGGACCAGCAGCACCCGTGCAACCTCGGTGGGATTGGGCGCCAGCGACGGATGCTCGTCGATCCAGCCGACAAACGGGCTGACGATATAACCGGACACATAGGTGAGCACCGTGTCCAGCTCACCGAGCATCCGGACGGCGGAGGGGTCAAGGCCCAGCTCTTCTTCGGTCTCTCTGAGAGCGGCGGCCTCGGACGTCGGGTCGGAGGGGTCGACGGATCCTCCGGGAAAGGAGATTTGGCCCTTGTGGCTCGGAAGGGTTTCCGTCCGGACGGTGAAGAGGAGGGTTGGCTCGGGCTCTGCCACGATGGGAATGAGCACCGCCGCCGCCCGCGCTCCGCCGGGATCAGGGCGGTGGGGAGGGTGTTGCGCTAGGGCCCTTTCGAGGGCCTGATCGAAGTCCCCGCTCACGACATCATCGTAGCCTTGGCGTTAGGCCGTTTACCCGTCGACAGAGGAGGGAATCGTGGCGGAGCTTGTTCACTTGGAGGTAGCGGGCGACGGGGTCGGGACGATGCGGATCGACAGGCCGCCCGTCAACGCATTGAATGCCGAGGTCCTGGGTCAGATCGATGCGGCGTTGGATCATGCCCTGGGCGACGAGAGCGCGCGGGCCCTGGTGGTCTCGGGCGACGACAGGGTGTTCGCCGCCGGCGGGGACATCAAGGAGATGATGGCCCTCGACCCCATCTCCGCGACGGGCTACATCTCTTTCTTTCAGCAGGTCCTGACTCGGCTCGAGCGGGCCCCGATGGTGACGGTTGCGGCCATCAACGGCTACGCCCTCGGGGGAGGGTGCGAGCTTGCGCTTGCCTGCGATCTCCGCATCTGCGCCGAGGAGGCGCGCTTCGGTCAGCCCGAGATCAACCTCGGCGTCATTCCCGGCGCAGGTGGCACCCAGCGGCTCCCGCGATTGGTCGGGGTGGGCCGGGCCAAGGAGCTCATCTACTCCGGGCGCGTCCTCGATTCGCAGGAGGCGGTGAGCATCGGTCTCGTCAACGAAGTGGTCCCGGGTCCCGAGGTCGTCCGGCGCGCCCGAGAGCTCGCCGCAGTTTTCGCCGGGGGCCCGCTGGTGGCGCTCCGGGCCGCTAAGGAGGCCATTCAGACCGGCATCGAGACCGATCTGGCGACCGGTCTCATGATCGAGCGGCAGGCGTTCGCCTCCCTCTTCGCCTCGGAGGATCAGAAGACGGGAATGGCCTCCTTCGCCGAGAAAGGGCCGGGCAAGGCGGAGTTCGCCGGCCGGTGACCCGGCGAGGGCCCGGGGCACCCGGCTTTCTTGATCCCGCGCTCAGTACCGGCCGAGAAGACCGGAGCGATTGAGTCACGTGGTGTTTGCGTGTGGAGACGAACTATGGCGGCGGTAGGCTCGGACGGGCGGCGAGGCGGATCCACAGACAAGCGCCATCCTAGGAGGGCAAGTTGAACGTCGTCGTATGCGTCAAGCACGTCCCCGACCCCAACGCTCCGGTTGAGATGCAGGACAACCGAATCAAGCGTGACGGGATTCAGAGTGTGCTGGACCCGGGCGATATGTATGGTATCGAGGCGGGCCTGCTGCTGAAGGAGGCCATGGGGGGAGAGGTCACCGTCGTCTCGATGGGGCCGCCTCAGGCCGTCGAGGCCGTAAAAAGAGCGCTGTCGATGGGCGCCGACAGAGGCGTGTTGATTTCGGACGATGCCCTCGCGGGCGCCGACAGCCTCGTCACGTCCCGGGTGCTGGCGGCCGCCATTCGACGTGCCGCCTTTGATCTGGTGATCGCCGGGGTCGAGTCGACCGATGGATACACGGGCACAATGCCGGCTTCACTCGCTGAGCTCCTCGACCTTCCACAGGTGACGTTCGCCAAGTCCCTCGCCGCATCCCCATCAGCGGTAAGGGTCGATCGTCAAACCGCCGACGGCTACCACGTGGTCGAGTGCTCCCTGCCGGTGTTGGTGACCGTCACCGCAGGGGTGAACGAGCCCCGCTATCCGTCGTTCAAGGGCATCATGGCGGCGAAGAAAAAACCACTTGAGCACCTAACGCTCGATGATCTCGGCCTTTCGGCGGCCGATGCTGAGGTCAAGCAGGAGATCGTCGGGATCTCTCCCGTCGACGAGCGCAAATCCGGCGCCAGGGTAGCCGAGGACGAAGGCGCCGTCCGGATCGCCGATCTCCTTGCCGAGGCCAAGGTCATCTGATGCCCGAAGTCTGGATCTACGCAGAGGTCACCCCGGTGGGGATGGTGGACGCCACCGCCCTCGAGCTCTTGACACGGGCTCGCTCGCTGGAGGGCGACGTGGCAGCCGTTGCCCTGGGACCGGGCGCGAGCCAGGCCGCGGCGACGCTCGGGGACTACGGCGCTTCGAGGGTTTACCTGAACGACGACGACGTCTTCGGGGACTTCGTCGCCCAGCCGGCCACCGAAGCTCTGTACCGGCTCGTCACCGAGCATTCCCCAGACCTGCTGATGTTCGCAACGAACTACGATTCGCGCGATATTGCCGGGCGCCTCTCCGCCAAGACCGGGGCGACCCTCATGAGCAACGCCACCGACGTGAGCGCGCTGGATCGGGCACGGACCGCGGTCTCGGGAGGATCACTCCTGGTCGATGTCGCCCTGCGGGGGTCGCCCAGAATCGTCCTCGTCCGTCCAAAGTCGTTTGCCGCAGAGGCAATGGGTGGTGTCGCCGAGGTCATTCGCACCGATGCCGACATCCCCGACGAGCTCCGGCAGGCCAGACGGGTCGAACGTCACGAGCAGGATGTCGCGGGACCCAAGCTCGAGGAGGCCGGAATCGTGATAGCCGGCGGGCGTGGTTTGCAGGAGCCGGACAATTTCAAGCTCCTCGAGGAGCTCGCCGCTCTGCTCGGTGATTGTGCCGTGGGCGCCACGCGCGCCGTGGTTGATGCAGGGTGGGTGCCCTACGCGTATCAGATCGGCCAGACCGGAAAGACCGTCAAACCCGGTGTCTACATCGCGGCCGGCATCAGCGGCGCCACGCAGCATCTCGTAGGGATGAAAGGCGCTAAGCGGATCGTAGTGGTCAATAAGGACGCAGATGCGCCTATCTTCGAGGTGGCGGACCTCGGTGTGGTGGGTGACGCGACCAAGGTGCTCGAACAGCTTATCGAAGAGGTGAAGGGCCGCAAGGGCCGGTCATGAATTTTGGGGACAAGATGAGGGGTTTCTTCAGCCGAAAGAACAACCCGGCCTTGCGGCAGCTCGAGGAGTTCGTGCGGGAGCGTAAGGGGGTGGAGGGGTACATAGAGCCCCGCACCCCAACCAGCCCGACGACCCTGCTCGTGGTGGACCGGCAGGGCGACCACCTGCGGGCCCCCGTACGTCAGCCGACCGACGCGGTTGCCTTCTGCGATCACATGTCGATCCCGGTCTACGATGCGCAGGTGATCGGATATCCCCAGCGCATGAGGGACTTCGAACGCCGGCGCCGGACCGATGCCGTCCAGGACATCGATGATGACATCGCAGAGCTCGAGCGCCGGCTTTCCGAAACCGATCCGAACACGCCGGACGGCTAGAGGCAGCGGGCCATGAGCCCGACCTCAACTCCGGAGCGGGCAACCCCCTCGGCGCGTTATGTGACCGTCGGGCGCAGATTGCGCGGCCCCGCCGCCTTGGTGGCGCTGTGCACCACCCCCGTAGTGCTCTGGGCTCTAGCGCAGCCGTTGAGCACCCGGTGGGGGGATCCCGGCATCACCCTCACGAGCATGGCGGTGCCTCTGGCGCTGGCGGGAACGTGCTCGTTCGCAGTGAACCTCGTGCTGGGCGCTCGCCTGCGCGTCGTTGAGTGGTTCTTCGGCGGGCTCGACAGGATGTACGGCGTCCACAAGGTGAACGGCCGCGTGGCCTTCTACTTGTTGCTCGGTCATGCGCTTCTCATCACGGCCGGCCGGGCTGTGGTTTCGGTCGAGAGTGCTGCGGCGTTGTTCAGCGGTGGCGCCGGATGGGTCGTTTCCTTCGGCGTCCTGGCGCTTGTCTTCATGACGGTGGCCATAGTGTTGACTCTCTACGGACGGTTGAACCACGAGTGGTTCATCTACGTTCAAAGATCCTTCGGCTTCATCTTCTTGCTGGCAAGCTTTCACGTCTTCATGACCACGGGGACAAAGGCCTCCTCTCCTGCCCTGACCTACTACCTGGCCGTGCTGTCTCTGGCCGGCCTGGCGGCTTTTGCCTACCGGTCGTTGCTTGGGGATGTCTTCATCCCCCGGTATCGATACAACGTGCTCCAAGTAACCGAGCTGGGGGACCATTCGGTGAGAGAGATCACCATGGCTCCAGATGGGCGGCGTCTGTTTTTCACTCCCGGCCAGTTCGTGTTCGTTACCTTCAGTTCGAGCGCGATGAGCAAGGAGTTTCGCGCCCTTACGATCAAGCCCGCCGGCGAGTCGGAAATCATGACCTTTCGCCCCGGCGCCGTCGCAAACCAGTTCCATCCCTTTTCCATAACCTCAGCGGCGCACGACCCCGAGCTCAGGATCGCCGTCAAAGCGGTCGGCGACTACACGAGAGCACTGCATTGGCTGGAGAGGGGCGCTGAGGCCAGCGTCGAAGGCCCTTACGGGGCTTTCTCGCATCTCCGCATCCCCAACCCGCGGCAGGTTTGGCTCGCCGGCGGCATCGGGATAACTCCGTTCCTGAGTATGGCAAGGAGCTTGGATGCGCCCGGCTATCACATCGATCTGTACTACGGCATGGAGCACGACGACGAAGGCTATTTCCTGGAGGAGCTGGCCGGAATCGGTGATCGGTACCCCGGACTCAGGGTGATCCCCTGGCGACGCGACGAGCAGGGGTTCATCACGGCCGATGCGATCGGGCGGATCAGTGTTCCGCTCGAGGAGCCGGACTTCCTGATCTGCGGCCCGCCTGCGATGATCGACAATCTCACGAGGCAACTCCGGGTGACCGGCGTGCCCGACTCACGCATCCACTTCGAGAAGTTTGGCTTCGTTTAGGACTGTTCTAACGCGGCTTCTCCCCCGGCCCTTATCCTCAGGTGATGCCCTATCTGGATCATGCTGCCTCGACCCCGCTTCTGCCGGAGGTGACCGAAGTCATGGTCGCCTCGATGGAGGGCGAGTACGGCAACCCCTCCTCGATTCACGCGTACGGCCGCCGGGCAAAACAGGTTGTCGAGGACGCCCGCGAGAAGGTGGCGGCCGCAATAGGTGCCCTTTCGTCGGAGATCACTTTCACCGGGGGAGGGACCGAGGCCGACAATCTCGCCCTCAAGGGGCCATTCGACCTCATCCCTGGGCGCCACGTGGTCGTGAGCGCCATAGAGCACAGCGCCGTGCTCGACACCGCCAAGTCGCTCGAACTGCAAGGTGCGACCGTCTCCGTGGTGTCCGTGGGGCCGGATGGAATCGTCCATCCCCCCGATGTCGCCGCGGCTGTCACCCCCTCCACGGTGGTCGTCTCGGTCATGGCGGTCAACAACGAGATCGGAACGGTTCAGCCGATCGCGGAGATCGCTGCCGCCGTGAAGGCGGCGAATCCGGCAACCCTGGTGCACACCGACGCAGTTCAGGCGCTGGGCAACCTGCCTGTGGACGTCCACCTCTGGGGACTCGACCTGGCCTCCTTCGCAGCCCACAAGCTGGGGGGCCCAAAAGGAATCGGTGCGCTCTTCGTGCGCTCCGGCGTCCGGTTGGCTCCGTTGATCCACGGGGGGGGACACGAGCGCGGCCTGAGGTCCGGGACCCCCAACGTCGCCGGAATCGCCGGTTTCGGCGCGGCCGCGGAGATCGCAGCCAAGGAGGTGCATGCCAAGGGCGAGGCCCTCATCGCTCTGCGCACAGAGTTGTTGGACGGGATCCGCCGCGCCGTTCCGGACGCGATCGTGAACGGCGACCTGACCAAGAGAATTCCGGGGAACCTGAATGTCTCGATACCGGGGACGGAGGGGGAGACGCTGCTCATGCTTCTGGACCAGGCGGGCATCGCGTGTTCGTCGGGGTCCGCCTGCGCGTCCGGCGCGCTCGACCCGTCACACGTGTTGCTTGCGATAGGGAAAGACCGGGCTCTGGCGGCGGGAAGCTTGCGGCTGTCGATGGGGCGCGCCACGACAGCGGAAGACGTCGCCGCCGTGCTCGAGGTGTTCCCCGACATCGTCGGACGCGCCAGGAGGGCCGCTTGATGCCCACGCGCAAGGCGGTGAAAGCCGGGGGGTCCGAGGGGGCCGGCGGGGCGGTCATGGCAGGCGGGGCAGTCATGGCAGGCGGGGCAGTTATTGCAGGCGGGCTCGGCCGCCGAACCACCCGGCGGCCTAAGGCCGTCGTAGCGATGTCGGGTGGAGTCGATTCCTCCGTGGCCGCTGCGTTGCTCAAGGATGCGGGCTACGAGGTGACGGGTGTCATGCTCAAGCTGTGGAAGGGCGAAGCCGCGAACAACAACTCGGGTTGCTGCAACGTGGGAGCGGCCGAGGATGCGAGGCGCGTCGCCGACGTGGTCGACATCCCCTTCTATGTGCTGAACTTCGCCGACCACTTCAATGACACCGTGGTGAGCGACTTTCACGCCGACTACGCTTCGGGCCGCACGCCCAATCCGTGTGTCAGGTGCAACCAATGGGTGAAGTTCGGGGCGCTCATGGATCGGGCCCGGGGCCTCGGCGCCGAAGTGCTGGCGACCGGCCATTACGCACGTGTGCGGAATCGAAACGGGCGATACCGGCTGTTGCGCGGCGTCGACACGCAGAAGGACCAGTCGTATGTGCTGTGGATGCTGGATCAGGAGGACCTCAGACACTGCCTTTTTCCCATCGGGGAGTTGAACAAGCCGCAGACGAGGGCAATTGCAACCGAGTTGGGATTGCGCACGGCGGCCAAGCCCGATTCCCAGGAGATCTGCTTTGTCCGGGACGGCGATGTCGGCGCCTACATAGCCGAGCACATTCCAGAAGGAACCCAGCCGGGCCCAATCCGAGACCGCGACGGAAAGGTCGTCGGCGAGCACCAGGGGGTGGCCCGTTACACGGTGGGGCAGCGAAAGGGTCTCGGTATCTCACTTGGCGCGCCCGCCTTCGTGACGTCGATCGACCGGGCCGCCAATGCGATCAACGTCGGCCGGCGGACGGATCTGTCCATCGCGGAGCTGGTCATCGAAGAGACGAGTTTCGTCCAACCCGACCTTCCCCACGAAATGGAAGTCCTCTTGCAGCACAGGGCACATGGAGCCACAAGCCCGGGACGCCTCCACCGTATAGCCGCCGGCCGCTGCTCTGTAGTCTTCAGGCGCCCGGTTGATGCGGTCGCACCCGGTCAGTCGGCGGCGTTCTACGACCCTTCGGATCCGGAAGACCTGCTCGGGGGTGGAATCATCGCCTCCACCAAGCCGGCCTCCGCCCCCTCCCCCATGCTCGCTGTTACCGCGCGTGGTTGATAGGGATCTCGACAGAGCAAATCGAGCGCAACTGCGAACCGAGTTCACGCGCGCTGCGCAGGGTTTCTCGGACCGCACCAAGGGACGCTTCGATGACATGGACGTCGTGTCCTTCGCGGGATGGCAGCCTTCTGAGACTGTGATGGAAGTGGGTGCCGGAACGGGCAACTTCTTGTCGCTGTTCAAAAGGGCCAGCCTGTTGCTTGGAATCGATGCTGTACCGGGGATGTTGGCACGGGCACAGGGCCACTATCCTGACCTTCTGGTCGCCGCCGGGGATGGGCGCTGCTTGCCGCTTCCGCCAAACTCGTTCGATCTCGTAGCCTGCGCACAGATGCTCCATCATGAGCACAGGCCTCTCGAGGTCCTGATGGAAATGAAGCGGGTAATGCGTCCGTCGGGCCGTCTTCTGGTTATCGATCAAGTCGCGTCGGAGAAATTCGAAGAGGCCATCGCCATGAACGAGCTCGACTTCCTGCGTGATCCTTCGCATGCATCGAGCAGGCCGCCCTCGGCCTTCCGCGTCCTGTTCAATCTCGCCGGGCTGTCGATCATCGACGAGCGGCGCTGGGAGGGCACCCAACGGTTGTCGCAATGGATGTGGAAGGGTGAGTTCCCCGAAGACCGCATCGGGCGCGTGCATGAGTTCGTCGTCACAAGAGGCACCGAAACGGGAATGGATTGGCAGGCGGACGGCGACGACTACATCTACACGCGGCGACGGATCATGCTGCTTGCGACCAAGGACTGAATAGATGGGGACGGATACGAAACAAGAGGCTGCCGGCCGGGCACGTGGGCTGCGCGAGGCAATCGATCACCACTCGTATCGCTACCACGTGCTCGATGATCCCGAGGTAGCCGACGTCGAGTACGACACCCTGGTGAGCGAGCTGATGGCCCTCGAAGAGGCGCATCCCGAGCTCGTGACTCCCGACTCACCAACCCAGAGGGTCGGGACGCCACCCTCTGACTTGTTTGCGCCCGTGGAACACCGCACGCCGATGATGTCACTCGACAACTGCTTTTCGTTGGACGAGCTGATGGCATGGGGAAAGCGGCTCGAGCGAATCATCGACAAGCCCGATGCGTTCGTCACCGAGCTGAAGATGGACGGTATCGCCGTCAATCTCATCTACGAGGACGGTGTGCTCGTCAAAGGGGCGACGCGCGGAGACGGGCGGAGGGGGGAGGACATCACCGCGAACCTGAGGACCGTCTCCGCCGTGCCGCTGCGACTGCGCGGGGAACCGCCAAAGGTGCTGGAGGCGCGCGGCGAGATCTACATGCAAACCGCCGACTTCGAGAAGTTGAACGAGCGCCTAAGAGATGAGGGACTCAGGACGTTTGCGAACCCGCGCAATGCCGCAGCAGGGTCCCTGCGACAGAAGGACCCAAGCGTGACCGCGTCACGCAACCTATCGCTCGTCTGCCACGGGGTCGGTTGGCTACAAGGGAAGCGCTTGTCCTCGCATTGGGAGGCGATGCAGACATTCCGCGATCTTGGGCTGCGCACGAATCCATTGAATCGCCGCCTGACGACCCTTGACGAGGTCTACGAGTTCTGCACCCACTGGGGCAAACACCGTCACGACGTGCCATATGAGATCGATGGTGTCGTCGTGAAAGTGGATCCTGTCGCGCAACAGGAGGAGCTGGGTTATACGGCAAAGGCTCCCCGGTGGGCGATCGCCTACAAATACCCACCCGAGGAACGCACGACCGTTCTCAACGATATAGAGATCAATGTCGGGCGTACCGGTGCTGCTACCCCGTTCGCCCACCTCGAGCCGGTCGTCGTCGGCGGCGTTACGGTATCGACGGCCACGCTGCACAACGAAGACGAAGTCAAGAGGAGGGATATCCGCATCGGCGACACCGTCATCGTGCGGCGCGCGGGCGACGTCATCCCCGATGTCGTCGGTCCCGTCACAGCCAAACGCACGGGTACGGAGCGGCCCTTCGTCATGCCGAAGAGATGCCCGTCGTGCGGTTCCGCGATAGTACGGGAGCCCGGCGAGGTGGTGTCGCGTTGCACCGGGATCGACTGCCCGGCTCAGCGTCTCGAACGGCTCTTCCACTTTGCATCGCGCGGGGCGATGGATATCGAAGGACTCGGTTACAAGACAGTGCAGGCCCTTATAGCAAGGAGCCGGCTCTCGGATATCGCCGACATCTACTACCTCACCCGCGACCAATTGGACGAGCTGGACGGTTTCGGCGACAAATCGATCGACAATCTCATGAACGCGATACAGGCATCCAAGGGGCGCCCTCTCGGCAATCTGTTGGTCGGGTTGGGAATCCGCCATATCGGAGCCACTTCAGCGCACGACCTCGCTTCAGAGGCCGGCACCCTGGACCGCCTTCGCACGATGACGCGCGAGGAGTTGGAGGCGATCGATGGCATCGGGCCCACCCTTGCTGCCTCGGTCGAGACCTTCTTCCGTCAGGAACGGAACCTGGCGGTGATCGACCGGCTCAAGGCGGCGGGGGTCGACCCCAAGGGCCGGGAGATGAAGGCCGGAGGACCGTTGGAGGGCAAGAGCTTCGTGCTGACCGGTTCACTCGAAGACTTCTCGCGGGACGAAGCCGCCCGGGCGATCGAATCTCTCGGCGGCAAGGTAACTTCGGGCGTGTCCAAGAAGACCGACTTCGTCGTTGCGGGTGACAACCCCGGGTCGAAGTACGACAAGGCACTCACCCTGGGGGTCGAGGTTCTAGACGAAGCAGCCTTCCGGGAGCTCTTGCCGTCCTAGTTGTACCCGGATACTGCTCGACAGCATTGGGTCATTCTAGAGCTCTGGATCGTTCGGGTTCGCCTCTGAGAATTAGGAGTAACGAGCTCTGCGTGACATGACGAACGAGACGATCCCGGCATGAGGATCACTGCACGGGAGCTCAACCGCTCCACGCTCGGTCGGCAGTTGTTGTTGCGGCGGCAGCCGCTCGGCGTCGCCGACGCGGTTCGTCGCGTGGTCGCGCTGCAGGCGCAGCAGGCGGCCTCGCCCTACCTCGCGCTGTGGAACCGGCTCACCGACTTCGACCCGGCCGACCTCGACGCTGCCTTCGCCGACGGCACGCTCGTCAAGTCGAACATGGTGCGGATGACGCTGCATGCCGTCCACGTCGACGACTACCGGGCGTTCCGGGAGGCCACGGAGCCGTCGCTGCGCGCCGCCAAGCTCAGCGACCGCTTCACGGCGTCCGGGCTGACCGTCGAGGACGCCGACGCGCTGGTCCCGGAGCTGCTGGCGTTCGCCGACCAGCCTCGGACGGCAGCGGAGTACGAGGCCTGGCTCGAGCAACGGCTGGGCGCGCCGCCGAAGCCCGGAGCGTGGTGGGGGTTGCGTCAGTACGCGCCGCTGCTGCACTCGCCCACCGGAGGACCGTGGTCGTTCGGCTACCGGCCCTCGTACGTCGCACCCCGGACCGGGCCGGTGTTGGCAAACCCGGACGTGTCCGCCGAGTCCCTGCAGCGGCTGGTCCTGCGGTACCTCCAGGGGTTCGGGCCGGCGTCGGTGGCGGACGTGGCGCAGTTCGCGATGGTCCAGCGGGCCAGGGCGAGGAAGGCGCTGCAGGCTCTCGCCGGTGACCTCGAGCGGCTGGAGGGGCCGAACGGCGAGGAGCTGTTCGACATCCCCGGCGCACTGCGCCCGGACGAGGACACGCCGGCACCGCCCCGGCTGATGGCCATGTGGGACAGCATCCTGCTGGCCTACTCCGTCCGGAGCCGCGTCATCCCACCGGACTACCGCAAGCTCGTAACCCGCATGAACGGTGACGTGCTGCCGACCCTGCTGGTCGACGGGTGCGTCGCCGGCGTGTGGCGCTCGGTCGAGGGCGGAATCGAGGCGACCGCCTTCCACCGCCTACCGGACGAAGTCTGGGAGAGACTCGCTGCCGAGGCCCGGCCGCTGGTGGTGTTCCTGGCCGACCGCGAACCGGACGTCTACCGCCGTTACGACCACTGGTGGAGCAAGCTGCCCAGCGCCGAGGCTCGGCTGCTCCCCGGTGACTGATGTGGCGCCCCGACCTAATTGACTGCTGACGAGACGTGTTGACGTGGGACGAGTGGCGGATGACACAGGGCCCGAACAGGTCGAGGACGTAAGCGGAGCAGACCGGGCTAGAGCGGACGCGGAGTGGGGTGGGACGCCGGCGGCGCTAGGCACCTCCGGCGCGGCGTGGCACGATCTCGCAGGTGACCAGCAGACCCGCCGCGCATCCGCGACCGGATCGATCGGGAGTACGCGCAGCTCGCTGAACGTCGATGGGCTCGCCCGCGGCGC